>DATDGH010000568.1:0-8963 GCA_036522215.1 Candidatus Angelobacter sp.
CTGCCACAGGATTTCTTCCTTTGCCTGTTCTTCTGGAACCCTTACTACGGTTAGCAGTACAGCAGATTTTTTGTGACTGGCGGCAGAAGACAGGTGCTGCCGGTTATGCAGGAGCAAGTTCGCTGAGCAATGGTACGACCCATTATTAGCCTAAACCAAATCTCATGCGCGTGCCCACTTTCTCTATTTTGATGCGTCAAATCACTCTAGGTTTCAGGCGATGGCTTATCAGTGGAATTAAAGGCAAACTAGTGCCGGGACATTTTGTAAGAGAGACAGTCAAACTATGGAAATGTTTCTGAGACTTATCCCGCACTGCGGCAGAGCGATAAATTCCGCGTTGTTATCTACCCTTCTGCTCTCCATCGGGCAGCCACTTTGGGCACAACAGACGCCGGAAAAAGAGAAAGCCGCTGCATTCAATACCCGTCTCACTGTTAAAGAAGTTACTGACCGGGTGCAAACCACCGTCCCCGCGATCATGCGGGAAGCTGGAGTTCCGGGTCTCTCGATGGCATTGATAAGAGATAGGAAGGTGGTCTGGCGCCACGGCTTCGGCGTGAAGAACGCGAAAACCAAGGATCCGGTTGATGACGCCACCGTGTTCGAAGCGGCATCCTTGAGCAAGCCGGTTTTTGCTTACGCCGTTCTCAAGTTGGTGGAGTCCGGCAAACTCGATCTGGATGCGCCTCTAACCAAATACCTGCCTGATCCCTATGTGCCCGACGAACCGCGATTGAATCTGATCACTGCCCGCCGCGTGCTCACTCACTCTACCGGCTTTCCCAACTGGAGAGGTGGTCAGCCTCTCAAAATCAATTTCACCCCAGGAGAAAGATTCAGCTACTCCGGAGAGGGCTTTGTCTACCTGCAAAAAGCAGTGGAGCACGTGACCGGCAAGCCACTGAATGAGCTTGCCAGGGAATTGGTTTTCAGTCCTCTGGGCATGACCAGCAGCAGTTATGTCTGGGAAGATCGGTACGAGACGCTCAAAGCCTACTCACATAATTCATCCGGAGCGGTGGCTGGAAGAAATAAACCTGACGAAGCCAACGCAGCAGCCAGCCTGCACACCACCGCCACGGACTACGCTACTTTCATGGCAGCAATCCTGGATCATAAGGGCCTCACAGAGACCATGGTGCGCGAGATGCTGCAACCACAAATCAAAGTGGATGAGAACTGCGCGGTGTGCTTCAATCGCGCGGCCGGTAAACTTTCAGCGGCAATTTCCTGGGGTTTAGGAGTGGGCTTGTATCACGGCCCCGAAGGCGATGCCTTCTGGCATTGGGGTGATAACGGCAACACCATGGCCTACATGGTCGCGTATCCTGGGAAGAAGCTGGGTGTGGTGGTGTTCATGAACAGTGCTGATGGGCTTTCTTTGGCCGATGAAGTTGTGTACCAGGCCCTCGGTGTCCATCAGCCGCAACTCACTTGGACTCACACGGAGCCCTACAACTCACCGGGAATGAAAGTGTTTAAAGACATTCTCAAGAGAGGGCAAGTGGCTATCACCGAGTACAAGCAGGCAAGGAAAGATAAAAAGAGCATTGCGCTGCCGGAGTCAAGGATGAATACCCTCGGTTATCTCTTGATTGCGAAGGGACGGACCGACAATGCTATTGAGATCTTCAAAATGAATGTGGATGATTTCCCTGATTCATGGAATGCCTATGACAGCCTGGGTGAAGCATATTTCAGGGCTGGTGACGACGCTCAGGCCATCAAGAACTATCAACGTTCGCTTGAACTGAATCCGAAGAATACAAGTGCTTCCACCGTTCTGGACAGAATTGAACATCCTAAAGTTGCGGTGGATGCGAAGTTACTGGAATCCTATGTGGGAAAGTACCACGACGATAAATTCGGGACTCTAATGATCACCAAGACGGGAAATCACTTGTGGGGCTCGGTTGAAGAGGATTCCGATGCTCCGGCAGAACTGATACCCAAATCTGCCGACCGCTTCTCTGTTCCGGCCGCGCAGAGCGAGGTCAGGTTCGTCACAGATGGCAATGGCGGGGTGGCCTACGCACTGATTAAGGCGGGCAAGGACGAGATCAAGGCGATACGGGTGCAATAGGCTCCCTAACCCATCCTGATAATTAATGTTGGCAGTCGTGCAGCTGACGAATGGTTTACGCCCGGCCCCTCTTTCTTATCAAATCTTTTGCAAACTTCATAAGCACTCCCTAGTTTCAGGGTTCACACTGATGGCGAGCAGGCAACAGTGAGACTAAGCTCCCCTGGGGGAATCATGTGGGCTTTGGTTGTTCTGGTTTTGATGGCTATTCCGGCGTCTGCCGTGGTCGCGCAACAAGACAAGATCACCCCTGGATCGATATCAACTCAACTCGCCGCTGCCAGGACGGTATTCATCTCTAACGTGAATGAGGATGACAGCGGGTTGTGGTTTCTCGGAGAGGGCCAGCCTTACAACTATCTGTACGCAGCCATGCAAAGTTGGGGCCGGTACAAGGTGGTATCGTCTCCTGCCGAGTCAGACCTGGTGCTGGAAATCCGCTCTCTTGACCAGCAGGAAGTTATCCCGGGAAAACAGCCTCCTTTCCCCAATATTCACCATCCTCCCACGCCTGGTGAAGAGCTGCCCACCTACATCCATCATCCTGAGCTCTTCCTCACCATTCGAGACGCCAGATCCAACGCTGTACTGAAAATGTACACGGAATATATTGATAAGGCGATTTTGCCTTCGCACCGCGAGACAAACTTCGCACAAGCTGTGGTCGCGCTCGTAAATGATATGGCTAAAGCCGTGAATCGGCCCCTGACGACATTTACGCTGCCCAAGACCATATCGGCCGCGCCGGTGCCCTCGCAAATCCTGACCAGCAACAAACTGTTTCTTTCCAAACCTGTTCCAGACCGTGTCCACAGCGACCCCCAACAGGACGAACTACTGTATGAAGAAACTTATGCTGCCATCAAAAGCTGGGGACAATATGAGCTTGTCTCGAAGGAATCCGCAGCCGATGTAATCTGGGAGGCAACTGTTTACGATGACGATCTACGGCTGACGATCATGGATCCCCACACTCAAGTTGTGCTGTGGCGAATCACTCAGGAAGGGACGCATTCAATACTGCGACACAAGCAAAAGAGCTTTGACCAGGCGATCGGCATGCTTTTGAATCGAGAAAGCAGCATCTCTGGAAAGCCCATATTTGTCGCCGGCCCGACTCCGAACCCGATCATATCTCCGTCAGGCCAGGTTCTAATTCCCATTAGCATCAGTACCTCGCATGCGGTGGTGAAAACCGGCTCTCAGGTACAAATAGGCGTCAGGGTCAGCAACCCATCCAAGGTTGGAATTACTTTCCAATATGCTGCTTCCGATCCACTGACCTGCTTCGTAGCGGTGCGCGACGCCACTGGAGCGATGGCTCCCGCTACTGAACAAGGCCGCCAGTTGAGAGGCGAACATGCCCTCCCCCAGGGACAGACTGTCACCTATACGCTGAATCCAGGAGAAGCGCAGACGCGTGAATGTACGGTGAGCGATTTGTATGATATGAGTGCTCCGGGAAGGTATTCAATTGAGGTGCAAGAACTGGATGGCAGACCTGTTCGGTCCAATACGGTAGCGGTCACAGTAACTCCGTGACCAGCCTTTGACTGGAATTTCTTAATGTGGCCGGCACTCCCCCTAGCAACTCAATGCTTGAATGCCGGCCAACCCCGTCTAACGTGCCTTAGACGTTCTCTTATCTAGGTAGTGATAAAACTGGCAAAAACGTTACAAACTTTTTTATGGTGTTTTGCCAGCCTCAGCCGTATTGGTGGTGGCCGCCGGGGCATTCTTTACCCACTTATCAAACCAGCTAACCATCTCATAAAGCGTATGTTCCACTGATTCCCGGCCCAGGTAACCGTGGGCTTCATAGGGCAGCTGAACATACCGGACGATCCCGCCATTCCCTTTGATCGCCTGATACAGCCGTTCGCTCTGAATGGGGAAGGTCCCTGAGTTGTCGTCCGCCATGCCGTGAATCAGGAGAATGGGGTGCTTAATCTTGTCCGCAAACATGAAGGGAGAGATCTTGATGTACATCTCCGGCGCCTCCCACAATGTGCGCCGTTCGCTTTGGAAGCCGAATGGGGTCAGCGTGCGATTGTAAGCGCCGCTGCGCGCCACTCCGGCTTTGAACAGGTCAGAATGGGCCAGCAAGTTGGCCGTCATGAAAGCGCCGTAGCTGTGCCCGCCTACGCCAACGCGGTTAGGGTCTGTCACTCCCATTTCTACTGCTTTATCAATGGCCGCCTTGGCGCTGGAGACGACCTGCTCGACATAGGTGTTGTTCATGGTGTCCGGATCGCCAATCACCGGCATTGTGGCGTTGTCCAGGAGCGCGTAGCCCTGAGTGACCAGAAAGAGCTGCGAGATTCCGGTGATCGTCGTAAAACGATTGGTTGAGCCGGAGACTTGTCCTGCGGTCCCGGCATCGTTGTATTCCAAAGGATAGGCCCAGACGATGGTCGGCAGCCTCTCCCCTTGCTTGTAATTGGCGGGAAGATAGAGGGTGAAAGAGAGCGGCACACCGTCTGCTCGTTTGTAGGTTACGAGTTGCTTGGTAATGCCTCGAAGCTGCGGTGTGGGATCAGGAAAGTGCGTGAGCGCTTTTGCTTCCTGGCTGTCTGCCGTGCGCAAAAAGTAGTTTGGCGGGTCCGTAGGACTCTCGTGGCGTGTAATGAAATGCGAGCCATCCTCGGATGCTAGCGCCGCCACCTCTTCATAGCTGCCATCAGCGGATTTGAATAATCGCTCCGACTTGAGCGCCTGAAGATCAAAACGGTCCAGGAAAGGAAAGTCTCCTTTCGGCGATGCTCCCGGCCCGGCAAGATAAATGAAATTGCCGTTTTGCCAGAGCACGCGCTTGCCGTTTTCCAGCCTTTTCAGCAAAGGTAAGCCAGGGTCACCGTAGCGGTCTCGGACGGAACGCTCCCAGATCAACTTGGCTGTCGCTCCAGGCTGATTCAAATTAACCATCAGCGTGCGCGTCCAGCGGCGATTGCGGTCGTAGTCTCGCACCAGGCCCATCCCGTTTGCTCCCCACTCCACAGCCTGGGTTCTGCCTCCGAACCCGCCGCCAAATCCGCCGCCTGCGGTGAATCGGTGCTCGAGCTTGACCACCTCTTTCGGTTGATCGGTAAAAGGAGCGCCAAGCATGAGCAGGTGATCGTGGTAGGGGACCTTGGCCCGGGTGTCGCCTCCATCCAGAGCTTCAGCCCAGACCAGGGTTGCCGGTTGCGTTGCAATCCATTCGTAATCGCGCGGCCCAGTGAGAACGCCCTCGATCGGCACATGTTCTGCCAGTGGCAAGCTGGCAAGCTTGAATTCCAGCTTGCCGGTGTTGTCCCAGACCTCCACTTCCTTGGGAAAATCTCCGTAGGGCAGCAGATAGGAATAAGGACGATGAATTCGCGCCGTCAGGATATGTTTACCGTCCGGTGAACAATCGAGCACGTTGAAGATTCCCGGCTTGCCGATCGCGCTTGGACGACCCGTCACAGCATCGACCTTCAGCAACAGGGAGGTGGCGTAATAGTCAAAAAGGTCTTCATCGTGTGTGTTCTCAAGAAGGTCCTCAAAGGTGGCGGCGGGCGCCTTTTTGCCGTCGCTCTCCTGAATGATTGGGCCGTCCGGTATTGAGGTTTCCGCCG
The DNA here is from genome assembly GCA_036522215.1 of Candidatus Angelobacter sp. Taxonomy (GTDB): domain Bacteria; phylum Acidobacteriota; class Terriglobia; order Terriglobales; family Acidobacteriaceae; genus Angelobacter. The sequence goes on from DATDGH010000568.1 coordinate 5,686, forward strand.
GTGGCTTGCCGCGCGTCTGCGGTACTGCTTGAACCAGGAGGGTGTGGCCGTCCGGCATCCATTGCACGGACTCCGGCATGATCGCGTTCACCTTCACGTTGGCAATTGCGTGCGCCTTGGCCGTTGTCGCATCGCCCACCCACAACTCAATTCCGTTGGATGTGGAGTTGGTGAAGCTGAAGTGATGACCATCAGGAGACCACTCCGGTGCGCCAATATAAGCATTCGAGGCAACCTGGATTGTCTGCTCCGTACTGTCTTGAACGCGAACGATGTGCAACCCGGTCAGGCGCGGTGGATGATGGCGTCCATTGGTAAGCGGATTGATGCGGATTCCCGCCAGCCGAAGCATTGGCTGCGCCAGATCAGAAAGTGGCGGATTTCCCAGCCGGTCCGCAACCAGAAGATAATCCGATTTTGGGCTGACCAGCACCAGCGGAGTAGGCGGAGCATCCAGAATCTCCGGTATCGGCTTGGGTGCCTTGTGGTACCCCTGTCCCGCCTGGGCTTGAGAAAGTTGGCCGAGCAGCAGAAGAGCGATGACAACGGCAAACGCAGAACGCAATTGACGCATGGAAGTGGCCTCAGCAAGCAAAATTTTGAACGCAGAAGTCTAACTGAATTCAGCCTGCAGAAAAACAATCTTTGTTGTCAGTTTTTTGCTCATCCGGAGGCTGCTGGTAGCACACGCTGTTGTAGCCATCCAACTGCAATCGGCGTGCGATCGCATCATATCGATAGGTTGTAATTCCACAGTTGAGAACATCGTCTTCGTGGTCCACTTCCAGATATTTTGCCTCGTCCCAGCGTTCGAGCAGGCGACGGAAAATCAGGACCACCACGCTATGGCAGACCACCAGGACTTTTTTCTGGCGGTAGTCGCGCGTCAGGGCGCCCCGAAAACTGTGGACGCGCAAGGCTACGTCAGGGCGGCTCTCGCCGCCCGGCGGGCGATACCAGTACTTGCCCTCGCGCTCTCGCCGAGCCCACTCTTCCGGGTAGCGTTGCTTTATGCCGTGATGCGTAAGGCCATCGAGTACGCCGAACTCGATTTCCCGTACGCGCTCTTCCAGCAGGATTCCCGGCGCGGGCTCGAGTTGCTCAGCGATGTGCTGTGAGGTCTGCAGCGTGCGCATGTAGGGGGAGGAGAAGATCACGTCAAAGATGGCTAGGTCGCCCAGGAACTTGCCGGTCTGAATTGCCTGTTTCACTCCCAGGGCCGTAAGCGGCGTATCCACGTCACGCACTGTTCCACCCCAAACAGTGTCGGCGCCTGACGCTTTGGCCAGCTCCTTCGCTACATTGCGCTCGGATTGTCCATGGCGGACAATGACCAGAAGATCGGGCCACTTCTGAGATTGCACTAACTCCATGAACTCAATGTCTCAAAAACTCATCCGCAACGCCAACTGTATCTGGCGCGGGTTGTACACAGCTCGAGGCGTCCCATAATTCGGATTGGGCGATCCCTCAAGGAACCTTTGCGTTGGTGAACATCCTTGCGCGGTCGAATTGAACGGACAAAAATCCGCAGCGCCATAAACCGTATTGAAGAAGCGAACATTCACGGTGTTGAAAAGGTTGAAAGCTTCAGCAATGGTTTCAATATGCAGGCGCTCCACCGGCTTGAAGCTCCGTGACAGCCTGAGATCGGTGGATTGATAACTGCCGCCTTTGAAGGTATTCCGTGGCTCGATCCCCACACGGTCATTGTTGCCGAAAATGTCGCCGTTGGCGTCGAAACCTGCAAACTTGGTGAAGTAGTTCGGAGACTCGAGCGAGACGATCGCAGAAAGATGGAAATTGTTGACCAGAGGATTCATGTGAGTAGGGCCGTCAATCGTGGTGTTCAGCACAAATCTCTGTCCCACGCTGTCTGACGAGAGTGCCCGCTCAGCCTTCAAGTTCAGGCTGTCCTGGGGAATAAGCACAAAGCTGGGATTAGGACCGTCATCAATCCCCTTTGACCACGTATAACTTACTCCCATGCTGAAGTGGTGGCTGGTGCGCTTATTGAAATTGACTAGCAGTCCATTCCACTCTGAGTTCCAGCGGGAAGCAGCCTCGAAGTAAACCGCGTACAAAACTGGAAATCCGGGAGCGGCGCTGCGTGATCCAGGAATGCCCGGGGCAGCGAAGTAAGTGTTCTTAAGCCCGGATTGTCCTTGTGAGTTGTGGACCATGACCTGCGCTGTCGGATTGGGCTGATTCACGTTGTAAAAGCTGCCCAGATGCACACCCTTGGAGCGCATCACGGTTATGTCGAGCGCCGAATCCTTGAAGGGTTGCAATTCCAGTCCCAGGCTGGTCTGGATTCCGTAGGGCGGTTTGTGATTTTTGTCGAAACGGACGATGACGGAGTCGCCAAAGAATCCACAGCCGGAAACCGTCCCGCCGGGACAAAAACCGAGTGGCGCTGCATCGGGATAGGTCCCGCCAAACATATCCCCGAGCGCGATGGATGTGATGTTGGGCGCACTGGCGAAGGCAAACAGCCGTGTTGTGGAGTTCAGAGCATCGCCATTCGTTCCTGGATACGGCCCAGCGGTTCCCCCGCACGAAGGTATCTGGCAAGACAGGAGCGGCATGGGAAGGATTCCGTGGTAGATGCCCCCGCCTCCTCGCAGAACGATGTTGTATTTGGTGCCGAAGCTGTATGCGAATCCGGCCCGCGGGTCGAGTTCAAGCGTCGGGCTGTTGACCGCCTGCGAGGGCAGAGTTTCAAATTGGTAGCGCAACCCGTAATTTAAAGCAAGATTTTTGGTTGCTTTCCAGTGGTCCTGCAAGTAAAGCCCGCCGTAGGTGTGACCAATATCGCCTTGTGCTTGCTGGCGCACGGCAGTGGAGATGCGCTGTCCTTGAAACACTGTTGGACTGAACGTCGGTTCTGTAAACGTCGGCGCTTTGAACCGCTCAAAGAAAATTACTTCCGGAGCGCCCGCTTGCAAGCTGAAGGGACACTGAGTGGCGAAAAGACAACCGAAATCCGCCTCAAACGGATAAAAAAGTGGAAAGGACTCCAAGGTGTCTACATGACTGAAATCACCGCCAAACCCGATTCTATGCTTGCCTGCTTCCCATGACGCATTGTCGCCAAACTCTTCGCGCCTCTCCTGATAAAAGTCCGGATTGCCTCGATTCACACCCATGGTGAAGGTGTTGAGCACCTCCAGGTGTGGTTGAGTAGTGTCAGTAGGGAAGTTGAAAGTGCGATGCGCATACTGCCCGCGTACTTCATTCACAAAATGTGATGAGAGCACCGAATTCAAACTTCCCAC
>DATDGH010000569.1:0-3680 GCA_036522215.1 Candidatus Angelobacter sp.
GGTGTGAAGTACATGACGGCGACGACGCGCAGGTAGAAGTAGGCGCTGACCGCGGACATGATGACGACGGCGAGGGCGAGCCAGAGGGGCAATTTCCTCCAAATACTCCTTCAGGCTCTTGCCGCCTGTGAAGTCTTCAACCAGTCCCCGCATTTCATCTATGGTCGGCAATGCACGTTTGATAGCGACATCCAAACTTTCCATGTCTAGCGAAACAGGATTGCCGCTTGCATTGGAATGGACAATTCCAGACACCGCAACGCGAGACCGCAGAAGGTCTTTAATCTTTTTTTCCTGTTCCGGGGTCTCAAATTTGCAACGCACCGGTTTGCCCGTATGCTCATCCCACACGCGAAACTCATTTTTGTTGTGAACAAAGATTTCGCCTAGTTCGCCGGTTATGGAGCCAAAAGCAGAGTATTTAATGCCGGTAATTTGCTGGACTTTTTCCAGAGTTTTTTCGGTCACCTGACTCTCTTGCTTCGGGCGACCATTGGGATTGACATAGATTAAATACGGCCCGAATTCCTTGGCCTTCCTTGCGAGACTCTCCAGTTTGTCGAGCGCTGAATCCGACACTAGCGGGTTACGCTCACCAGTCATCGTCAAATGATTGGTGGTCTCTATGATCTGCCTTTCAATTGTGTCGGAAATATCGAGCTTCCCGTGCTTGAGATCGGGACTTACCCCCACTACTGGCGGACTTTTTTGCTGTAAGGATACGACCTCCCATATAGCGGTGCCATGAGGGTCTTTGGAGATGGCCGCATCGAAGTCCCGTAGAATGCCGAGAAAATAGCTCAGACTGTCAATGAACGCACGCAGAGGAAGGCGGTCTCTGTCGCCAACTCTGAGGAAGATGATATTGGGCATCGGCAAGCCTCCAAAATGATATACTCTTGGCTGCCGTCAGGCACACTTTTATTGCTCCGTTCGGCGGGTGCGGGAACACCCCAAAAACGGCTGCAATGGCAGGACGGTTCCTACCTTTAGAATGTTTGCACTTTTATCCAGCAGCGGGCGCAATCAGTCGCCCGCGAAACTGGCAGCGGGGTGGATGGGAGTCGAACCCACGATGTGATTCTTAACAGGAATCCGCTTTGACCGCTAAGCTACCACCCCACCTCAGAATTCAGACTAGCACGAACGCTGCTGCTTGTCGCGAAATGGACGCAGTAAATATTTTTCTCCCCTGTGCCCTTTTAAGCAAAATTGCTTACTGCGGAATCCGTACAATTTACCTCCACAATTAGTGATTCAGATTCCCTTTAGCAGTTCCCAAGGCTTCATGTCCAATCCTTTTGCCAATTTCTCAAGGCGTCTGAGGCATATTTCCTGCCGTCCATTTTCAAGCTGGGAAATGTCAGATCGTGGGAGTCCTGAACTCTCAGAAAGTTGATCTTGGTTGAGTTTCTTCTGATTCCTGATGCGGCTTAACCGCCTTCCAAACCTCACGCAGATATCTATAGACATGCCCCAATAATCCGAGTATTCTCCCTGATTGTCTGTTAGCCATAACTAACAATCAGGGGATGCCATGAAACCGGAAATTTACCAGTCTTTAGCAGCCATCAATCAGGCAACAGAGCAGATCGTGCAGAACGCAGAAAAACTCAGAGACGAAGGTGTGCTGGTGCCGGACTTCGCGGAACTTCGCGTTCTGGAAGCAAGGCAAAATTGCTCTGATATCAATGTGAGCGCAGCTCACTATCTCTCTGGCAGGGAACTCGAAGACGCTGGAGAAATCGGGAAGGAACTGAGAGAGAAGCGGAGAGTATACTCAAACCATGAAGCCACTACCACCACCACCACAGATTCAGGGAAGCACGCCAGCGGAGAGAATGGACAACGCACTCAGGACGGTCCTGAGAGTGCCGAAGGAAGCGGTACTGAAGCAGGAAGCTAAGGGGAAGCAGAAGCGCGTAAGGCAGAGGGAAAGGAAGCAAGACTAATCGGCTGACCTGTCACGGCATCCCGATTATGCCTTGAAATCTTTGGAGTTGCCAAGTATATTATTACCTGAATTATTGCTGCTTTTGCGCGATGCGCTGGGTCGCGACGATGTGATGGTGAATGATCAGTCCATCCTCAATTATTGGGCTTCTGCGTTTTTTCCGGTGCTGGCGCCGCGCTCCTGGCTGTATCCCACGGGCTCTGGAACTCTTGGGTACGGGTTGCCGGCGGCGATTGGGGCTGCATGTGCTGCCCAGGAACAGGGCCGCAAGAGCAGAGTGGTGTGCATCGCCGGCGATGGTGGATTTCAGTACACTGCTCACGAATTGGCAACACTCGCGCAGTACGGGTTGCCGGTGAAAATCCTGCTGGTCAATGACAATGCTTATGGGATCATCGGGTTCCTGCAGCGGACGCTCTTCGGCCATACCCATGAAATCAACCTCAAGAACCCGGACTTCTGCGCTTTGGCCCAGGCGCATGGCGTTGCCGGTCAGCTTGCATCGGACTTTGACAGTCTGCGCCGGCAATTGCCGCAATGGCTGAATACTCCCGGGCCCGCTCTGCTGGAATGGCGCACGGTGATCAAAGCGCCGTGGGAGACAGGAGCGATTGTGAGGCCGACGAATTTGGCAGTGAAAGCGTGAAAATCCAAAACTTTTTTAGCCGCGAATTAACGAATAAACGCGAATCAAAAGCTAGCCCTGCCCACCGGTTTGGCCGGATTGAATAGTGTGTGACGTTCGGCTGCATCGCTCGTGGAGGCAATCGGGTCGTCGGGGCATCGGGTCATCGGGTCATCGGAAAACCGAGTCGCACCATCGTCGTTGTGCAGGTAAGGCAGCATTGATTCTAAATGACTTAAAAAAGAGTCACAGGTCAGAAGCTAAGACATGAATATCCCCCTGACTCCAATCCGTTTTCTGCGGTATGCGCGCCAACAGTTTCCACGCAAGACTGCCATTGTCTGCGGAGACCGGCGGTTTACCTACAATGAATTTGCTGAGCGAGCCAGCCAGCTGGCGGGCGCCATTGTCGCTGCCGGGATCCAGCCTGGAGATCGCGTGGCTTTTCTTAGCGGGAATTGCCATCGCCTGCTGGAGGCCTATTACGGTGTGCTGGAAGCGGGCGCAGTTCTGCTGCCACTGAATATCCGGCTGGCGCCGCAGGAACTGTCCTTTATCCTGAACGATTCCGGGGCCAAGCTGCTTTTTCTTGAGCCGCATTTTCTGGAAATGGTGAGTTCTTTTCACGCAAGCGTCCCGACCCTCAAGAAATTCATCGCGCTCGATTCAGATGCGCGGGCCCCATGGCTTTTGCCGCAGAATTACGAGCAACTTTTGGCGGCGTCAAGGCCACATAGCGCGGAAGTAATGGAGCTGGATGAGAACTCGCTGGCAGAGCTTTTTTATACCAGCGGCACCAGCGCCAATCCTAAAGGCGTGATGCTGACGCACAGAAATGTCTATCTGCACGCGTTGAATGTTGCCATCAACTTCAGCAGCTCCAAAGATACAGTAGAACTGCATACCATCCCGCTGTTTCATGCGAATGGCTGGGGAGTAGCGCATTCATTGACGTTTGTGGGCGCCACACATGTGATGATTCCTCGCTTTGATCCGGTTGAGGTCTTCCGTCTTATTCAAAAGGAGCGCGTGCTGGCTTGCAGCCTGGTTCCGACCATGGCCAACGCGCTGGTGAATTGTGTTGAACGCCACAAGTACGAC
>DATDGH010000570.1:0-14382 GCA_036522215.1 Candidatus Angelobacter sp.
CCGACGCGCGTTTCGCGTGGCGGGGTGGTGGTGACCCGATGCATCGATGACCCGATTAAGTCACGCTGCTTCTTCTTCCACCCACAGCCCATTCAAATCCAACGACCGGAGATATTCCGCGAACGGCTTGCCCAGATCAGAACGCTTCAATGCAAATTCCACCGTAGCCTTCAGGAAGCCCAGCTTGTCTCCCGCATCGTGCCGTTTGCCTTCAAAGGTGTAGCCGTAAATTTTTTCTCCCGCCTTGAGTAGCTCACGCAGTCCATCCGTCAACTGCAATTCACCGCCCGCTCCCAACGGCGTGCGCTCCAGCGTGTCAAAGATGGAGGGCGTAAGAATATAGCGCCCGATGATGGCCAGATTGGAAGGAGCGTCTTCCAGTCTGGGTTTCTCCACCAGGTTGACGACATCGTGCACTCGCCCATTGAATTTGCCTTCCACTCTGTGAGCATCCAGCACGCCGTAGGATGAAATGGCCGGGCCATTCACTTCCTGCGTGGCAATCACGGAGCATTGCGACTCCTCAAAAATCTCCATCATCTGCTTCAGGCAGGGACGGGGAGCGTCAATCACATCATCGGCCAGCAGGACGGCGAAGGGCTCATTGCCCACCAGTTCGCGTGCCATGAGCACAGCATGCCCCAGGCCCATGGCTTCCTTCTGCCGGACATAGGCCACGTGGATCATGTCTGAGATCTGGCGCACAATGGCCAGCAGCTCCAACTTGCCGCGCTCCTCCAGCATCTTTTCCAGTTCGTAGCTGACGTCAAAATGGTCCTCAATCGCTGTTTTGCCGCGGCCGGTAATGATGATGATCTGGTCGCAACCCGCGGCTAGCGCTTCTTCCACTCCGTACTGGATGATGGGCTTGTCCACCAGGGGAAGCATTTCTTTGGGCTGGGCCTTGGTGGCTGGGAGAAACCGCGTGCCCAGACCGGCAGCGGGAAAAACAGCTTTACGGACTCTCATTTTCATGCATTCGTCCTGAACGGCGTTCTGTAAGATGCAGGAATTCTAGCACTCAGGAGGGAAACGGTTTCTGCCATTGCCAGTGGGCCTATTCCTCGACCTCACAGGCTGTGCAGATAGGCGATCAGGTCTTCAACGTCCTTCTGGGACAGTGAATTCCCCAGCGACGGCATCATGTTGCGGCCACGCACGATGGTCTGCTCCACGAAACGGTCATTGGCAATCAGTCCGCTGGGCAGGTACTGCTTTCTGTACAGCCCTTGGAGGCTGGGTCCCTTGCCCGCCCTGGAGGAATAAGCGGTGTGGCAAACCGCGCAATAGACTTTGTAGACGCGCCGGCCGTGGGCTTGCCCAGCATTCAAACCCAACTCGGCATCAGTTTGCTGGTCAGGATCTTTGCTGCAGCCGGCCAGAAGGAGCGGGAAAACTGCTAGCAGAAGGATGGACGCTATTCGCCTCAAGTGACTATTATGTTCTGTAGAGAAGTTTTTGAAAACCCTGGGCTGGACGCGAGCCAAGGAATCTTCATGCCGGTTGCCATCAAACGAGCGTACGAAAAACCTTCTCTCTCTGACGGCCAGCGCGTACTGGTGGACCGGCTCTGGCCGCGAGGGGTAAGCAAAGCGCAAGCACGCATCCATCGTTGGCTTAAGAACCTTGCCCCTTCTGACGCGTTGCGCCAATGGTTTCACTCGAGCGCCAACTGGCCGGTCTTCAAGAAGCGCTATTTCAAAGAACTCTCCACTCCCGAAGCGTCATCAGACCTGGAGTCCTTGTACGAGTTGATCAACGATCACAGTCAGGTGACGCTGATCTATGCGTCGAGAGACTCCCAGCACAACAATGCTGTGGCCCTCAAGGAACTGCTCGAAGGCATGAAGAAGCCACCTTCCAGTAGCGGGCCGGCCAGGGCCGCAGCAGCCTCCGGACGGATCGCGAAACGACGTCCGAGCTGATGATTATCCGTTTGATACACCCGCTCCCCCCACTTTCGAAGCAGGCCATCTCTGCGTGGGAAGCGGTGCTCAGCACCCAAACCAGGGAATACGAGAGTTGCTGGATGATAACTCAGCCTTCACACGCTGCGCTGGCCGGAGAACTGGCAGCCGCAGTTTGCGCGCCACAATTTCCCACGCCGGACACGCAGCTCTTACAGGCAATTTCCCTTCACGATGCAGGATGGGGAATACCCGACGCACAGGCCATCATGAAGAGCCGCTCTGTCCATCCTCATCGGCCCCAGTCGTTTGTCGCTGCCGGAGCACCACAATTTGTGGAAGCCTGGACTAAGTCCATCGACACATGCGAGGCTATCTCTCCCGTCGGTGGCTATGTAGTGAGCCGGCATTTCTGGGGGCTGGCGCAGGAGCGGTCCAATTCGATGGAGAAGGCGAACCCGCAGGACCAACGCATCCTGGAGTCATTTCTAAAAAGCGAGGGGCGCAGACAAAAAAAGCTCGCAGACAGCCAGTCTCTTGACCTTCAGCAGTTAGAGCTGCTGACAGACCTTTTGCAGTTTTGCGATCTTCTGTCTTTGTATATCTGCTGCGGGGCTTCAGAAAGCGTGACCTTTCCTGAATACTTTGGAGTTCGCTTGCGAATGAGCCATCAGGATGAAATCTACAAACTCGATCCGCCGGTCCTCAAGAGCGGCTCCCACCTGAAAATCGCGGCTTTGCGATACCCGCCAACGAAGGAAGAATCCAGCCGGGAAATCAGAGTAAGAATTGGGTAATCGAAGAATTGGGTAATCGAAGAATTGGGTAATTGGGTAAATTGGTAATTTGAAACCTGCGGCGGAACTAGAAGTTTTTCAATTACTCAATTTCCAAATTTCCCAATTACTCAATTCTTCAATGGCTCATGTCCATGCCCTCGTGCTGATGGTCGGCGCCGGGCTTGTTTTTCATCTGCCGTTCGACTGACCAGATGGCATCCGGCGTCTTTTCCCACGGATACACGTGGACCATCCAGCCAAAGACGTGCGGCATGAAGGTGCCGCCGGCCTCATCGCACTCTTCTTTGGTGGCGATGGAACCATTCAGCCCGAACTTCGGGGTCTTGCTGAGCATCTCCCCCTCCTGCCCCTGGGGAGGCTTGCACATATTCACATGCTGGTGCCACTGGGCCACGCTGAGTGGAATACGGTCGTTGAGCTGTTCTTCTGTAAAGCGATTGGGAGCCGTATACATGGCGCCAATCAATTTGTAGTCATTGCCCTTTTTGTCGTATAGCAGCGATGTCGGTTTCGTTGGATCAAATCGAAAAGCCTCGCCAACCGCATACTTCCAGTTGGTAAAGTGATACATCTTCTGTGGCACGTTGGGCAGGAAAATCTTATAACCATCAGCCAGGGCGGCGTTGTAATCTTTGTATCTTTCCAGGGCCTGGCGTGCCTGCTCTACAACTTCCTGCGCTCTTTGCTCGTCGCCGGGCTGGAGATCGCGCAAACTGCTCATATGCATGTGAGGCCCCATCTCGTGATGGTGCTCGTGCGACATGCTGTCCGTGGTGGCATTCAAGTCGCCTTCTGACGCCGGCGATTGCTGCTTCTGATCATGGGCAAACAACGCCAGTGCCACCAGGCAGAACAGACTCACGACCGCGACCTTCTTCATCCCGTACCTCCGACCTTCAATCATAATGACGCGGCTTGCGGCGCAAAATTGCATTACCAAGGTAATAAAGTTTTAGCTCGACGCGCAGTTACCTTTGGTCGAGCAGAAGGAACTCAGCGGCTCTTTAGGGGTTAATATCAGCCGACGGGGGGAAACGTACATGACTGCTCTCCATAAACGAGCCATGCTCATCAGCGCCATGGCGCTCCTGCTGTTGCCATGGATGGCCTCGGCCCAGACAGGCGCCGCGCCAGACGACCAGCAGAACGATCAAGCCAAACGTCAGCAAAACCAGCGGCGGTTCGCCATGCTGGCCCAGAAGCTGAACATGACGGATGACCAGAAGAAGCAATGGGCAGAGATCAATCGGGAAACTGGGCAGAAGGTACGCGGGGTACGCCAGGACGACTCATTGAATGAACAACAGATGCAGGCGCAGTTGCGGGAGGTCCACAAACAACATGACCAGCAGATCCTGGCTATTCTCAACCCCGAGCAACAGGCAGATCTGAAATCATTCTGGGAAGAGCAAAAGAACAACCAACAGAATAAGAACCCTGGCGGCAGCCCTTGCAATCAGGCCACAGATAGCAGCAAGGACAAGGAAGAGGATGACCTGTTTGCCGGCATGGTGCCTGACCCTGCTCCCACCCCTCTACCTGCGAAGAAAAAAGCTGCTGCGCCAAAATAGCCTGACGATTGGTCTTGGCAGCCGCAAGCGCGTATAGTTTGCCGTTGTGCCATCTCACATTGACCGGGTCCGCGAGTTTTGCCTCTCACTGCCGCACACCACAGAGGACATTCAGTGGGAGAGCCACCTGCTATTTCGTATAGCGAAAAAAATGTATTGCATTGTTTCCCTGGAGCCGCAGTCGCCAACAAAAATGTCTCTCAAGTGCACTCCGGAAAAATTTGCCGAGCTGGTGGAAGTTGACGGCATCATTCCCGCGCCCTACATGGCACGAAATCATTGGGTCGCGTTTGTAGATCTGAACGCGCTGCGACAGAATGAAATACGGGACCTGATCAGGAATTCTTACCAGCTTGTCTTCGAAAGGCTGCCGAAAAAGCTGCAACTGAAACTCCATAACAGCAAAGGACGGTGCTGATGTCACGTTCCGGCATCGCATCCCCCCTCGCACGAGTTGCTTTTTCGCTTGTCGCACTCAGCTTTATTTTGCTGGGTGTCAGGGCAATATTCAAAAGCCCAGGCTGGGTGTACCCGAACTACCGGGGAGAAATGGTTTACGCTCCGTTTACCATTATTGTTGGTCTGTTGCTCCTATATTTGTTTGCATTCAAGCCGGATGCTCTGAAGAAGAGACGACGTCCTCGCAAAGGGCGCTTCAGACTCTCAAAGTGATTGGGAGTTGATCGCTGGAAGCGAGCAGCTTGCTACTCTTAGCCCCTTGTGGCAGCATTTGTGTCTCATGCGACCGCTCATTTTGCTCTGTCTGATCTCGTCTTTGGCCTGCGCACAAAACCAGCCTGCTTCCGGACCACAAACCTATACGCTGAAAGCCACTCCTAAAACCGTGGCCTGGGGCTATTACGATGCGGCTGCGCAGCCGGTGCTGCGCATTCATTCCGGTGACACCGTCATCTTCGAAACCCTGATCACTAATAGTCCCACGGGCCTGGAGAAGGCCGGAGTGCCGCCGGATCAGGTGCAGCAGAGCCTGCGTGACATCTACAAAGAGGTCACAAACAAAGGTCCTGGAGGCCACATCCTGAACGGCCCGGTTTACGTTGAAGGCGCAAATCCCGGCGACACGCTGGAGGTCCGCATCCAGAAAATCGAATTGGCGATCCCGTACGCTTACAACGGCTTTCGCGCGGGCGCCGGTTTTCTCACCAATGACTTCCCTTACTCACGCATCAAAATCATTCCTCTGGATCGCCAACGCATGGTGGCGAACTTTGCCCCGGGAATTGAGATTCCCTTGCATCCATTCTTTGGCAGTATTGGCGAGGCCCCGCCTGAGGCCTACGGACGCATCAACAGCGCTCCTCCCTGGATACACGCCGGCAACATGGACAACAAAGAGCTTGTCGCCGGCTCCACGCTGTATCTTCCCGTTCAGGTGCCCGGAGCGCTGTTTGAAATTGGCGACGGCCATGCCGGCCAGGGAAATGGAGAAGTAGACATTACTGCTCTGGAAACATCTTTGATCGGGACCATTCAGTTCATTGTTCGCAAGGACCTCAAGATTGACTATCCGCGCGCGGAAACTCCCACCCACTACATCAGCATGGGTTTTGATGACGATCTCAGCGAAGCCACCCGCATCGCAGTCCGCCAGATGATCGCCTTCCTGGTCCAGGAAAAGCATCTTACCCGAGACGACGCCTACATGCTGACCAGTGTGGCCGGCGACGTGGACATCAGTGAACTGGTGGACAACAATAAAGGCGTCCATGTAATGATGCCGAAAGCGATTTTCATGAAAGGCGAAAGCAAATGAAGCTGCTCATACGGTGGCTGATTAACGCGATTTCCCTCTGGGTTGTGGCCAACCTGAATATTGGAGTCAGTGTTCCCAATTTCAAATATGCTCTAATTGCAGCGCTGGTCATCGGCCTGGTGAATGCTACTTTGGGGATTTTTCTCAAGGTAATCACGTTCCCCCTCACCATTCTTACCTTCGGGATTTTCCTGATTATCATCAATGCCGCCATGCTCAAAGTGGCAGCCTGGCTCTTGCATCCGGAGTTCAGGGTCCGCGATTGGACCACCGCCATCATTGGAGCCATTCTGCTGAGCATCGTTTCCAGCCTGCTCCACTGGCTGGTCGGTGACAAGCACAGGCGCCGCGATTATTAGGGATTCAGAGGTTAGAGAGGAACCGGCCATGCCAACTCTCGCGGCACAGAAATTCCAGTGCAAGATCGACTCTGCGGGAAAAGAATCCCTCACTTTTATCTGTATTCCATTTGATGTGAAAAAAGTCTTTGGCAAATCAAGAGTGCCGGTCAAAGTTACCCTCAACAAGTTCACCTACCGGACAACCATCTGCGTAATGGCCGGAAAATATTGCGTGCCCCTGCGCAAGTCCAATCGCGAAAGCGCAGGAGTGAAAGCTGGGGATATGGTGCAGGTCAGCGTGGCTCCAGACTCCGAGACGCGTACTGTAGCCGTCCCGGCAGATCTGAAGAAATCTCTTCAAAGCAACAAGGTATGGGAACCTTTCGATGCTCTCTCATACACTCATAAGAAGGAATTTTTAGAGTGGATCACCGGCGCAAAGAAGGAAGAGACGCGGGAAGCGCGCAAGCAGAAGATGGTACAGATGGTCGGGAATCGCGAGCACCTGTAAGCGGCTGGTAAGGTTGGGCCGTTGATTTTGCCGTTGATTCTCAGTTGCCAAATTACCAAATTTTCTCGGAGAACCATTGCACCCCCTTCGCAGCGGGACCCTTCCACGCTACTTTCTGCTGCGGGCCTCCTTCGCAATCCCTTCCACCTGCCCGAGATGATTCAAATCATGACCCGCATACATACGCACGATGTGCGCCACAGATTCCTTACCTCGCTCCTGATGCATGCCGTAGTTCTCCCACGACTCCTTGGGCAGGCCCTTGAGCATGGCCATGTTGTTTTCTCGCAGCACGCGAAAAACCTCCAAAGACTGTTTGGGATCGCGGCGGGCATAGCTGAAGGTTGACGCCCACACGTTCTGATCGAATGACTGAATAGTGGCCCCATTGTTGCCGATCACCTGGCGCATTCGCCACGCGCCCACGATTTCCGTGTCGACTAGGTGCGCCAGTATCTCCGCGATCGACCATTTGTCCGGAGCGGGCTTCTTTGTTAGCTGCTTCTTGTTGAGTCCGCGAACCAGCGCAGCCAGTTTCTTCGCTGTCTCACGTTGCACGCGCAGAGGTTCTTTGCCTTCGATGAAGCCCAGGATACGTTGAATATATTGCTGCGGCGTTTCTTGCATGGGAACGCTCCTTCATGGGAATTTGTTTTCCCTATAGATTGTGAGATCGCCGTCGGGATTCAGGAAACTTGAGCTGGCGGAGTTGGGCGGCCATTTTGGCGACCTCATTCTCTTGAAATAACCGGATCGCTGCTATTCCATCGGCTCCTGCCTCGATACATTGGCCGGCGTTCTCCAGCGTGATTCCTCCCAGCGCCAGCACCGGCATATCGCGGTTGGGCCTGCGGCAGGCCTCTTCCAATTTCTTGAGTCCATCGTCAATTGCAAGCCCATCTTTTTGGAAGACTGGCGCGAAGAGGGCAAAGTCGGCCCCGTGCGCTTCCGTGTACGAAAGTTCCTCCACCGAATGGATGGAAGCACCGATCACCGGATGAACACAGCCGCCTTGCGCCAGAACGGCTCGGGCCTCACTCGCAGACAAGTCATTCGCAGGCAAATGGACTCCATGGGCGCCACAGGCCAATGCAACGTCGATACGGGAACTGATCAACAATTTGGTCGGCGCATCAGCAGGGAAGAGCCGGACGGCTGCGTTGGCCAGCTTTTCCAAAGTCCGCGCACTCAAATCTTTTTCGCGCAACTGGATGTAATCAATACCGGCGGCAATGCATTCCTCAATCTTGGCCAAAAGCTGCCGAGTCTGGTCGTCCGGGCCACCTGAGAACTGCTGCCTGCTGGTGATGTAACACAGCAGCATCGAACTCTCAGGTTTCCTTAGATAGCCGCTATAAGGCAACTTCATCCCGGATTATTCCCTCTCTCCCATGGTGACTCTTGGAATTCATATCATCTATGGTCATCTCCGTCTTGATATACGTAAAGAGCGAATCGAAATCAAGCATGTGGAGCAGAAGGTGGAACAAAACGAGCAGGAAAAGAAAGCGGCATGAGGCAACAGGCCACAGGAAAACAGGGAAAAGGGGACAGTGGAAAATCGGGCGATTGCAAATCGATCGGAAAGACGAAACTCTCTGAGTCGCCACTCACGCCCCATGGAGTAAACTTAGACCGGAGGTACTCCAGATGGCGTTCGATCGTATCTCAATAGATCCGCAGGTCTGCCATGGCCAAGCGTGTATCAAGGGCACGCGGATTCCGGTCCATCAGATCGTTGGAATGCTCGCCGGTGGAGATACAATCGAGGATCTTCTCGCCGAATACCCCTCCCTCTCTCGAGAAGACATTATGGCGGCCCTAGCCTACGCTGCCAACCTCGCTGAAGAACAAGTAACCCCTATCCAAACCGTCAATCAATAGCGGATGAAAATCCTCGTTGATGAGAACATT
The DNA here is from genome assembly GCA_036522215.1 of Candidatus Angelobacter sp. Classification (GTDB taxonomy): domain Bacteria; phylum Acidobacteriota; class Terriglobia; order Terriglobales; family Acidobacteriaceae; genus Angelobacter. The sequence continues at coordinate 8,819 of DATDGH010000570.1, forward strand.
CCAAAAATGACTGTAGAAGGCCTGTGTGCCATGGGGCATGACCTGAAAGATGTTCGAGGAACGCCGGAACGCGGGCTTCCGGACCCAGATCTTTGGGGCATTGCTATTGCTGAGGCTCGGCTCTTGATAACGACTGATAAGGGCTTTAGTGCATACCGAACTCTGCCTCATCATGGGATTCTCATTGTGCGGTTACGTCAACCCAATCGCCACAAGATCAACAACGCTGTGATGCTGGCGATGCGACGTTTTGGCGAGAATGACTGGCCAGATCGTCTTGTGGTTGTGCGCGATTCAACGATCAGCACCTCGCGATCGGGTTAATTCGGATGGCGATCTAAAAATTGTCAGCGAAAATCAGTCCAATCCGTGTCATCAGTGGTAAGGTTTTATGTCTCTTCAGATGACCCGATGCACCGATGACCCGATTATCACGGCAATGTTTTCGCGATTTCCGGTCCTTCTTCTGCGCTGACTTTCGGAGCGCGCGGATCGAGATGATAACGCGTGAGCCCTTCTTTCAAGGACTCGAACGCCTCTTCGGGCGTATCGCAGAAGGTAAAAAGTTTTTGGTCATCCGGTGAGATCGCTCCGGCATCGGCCAGCGCCTCCAGATTCAGAACCCGGCTCCAATATTCTTTGCCATAGACAATTACGATGATCTTCTTGGCCAGCTTCTGCGTCTGAGCCAGAGTAAGGATTTCAAAAAGTTCATCCAGCGTGCCAAACCCTCCGGGGAATACCACCAGTGCCTTGGCCGGATATGCGAACCAGTACTTACGCATGAAGAAGTAGTGAAACTCAAAATTAAGTTCCGGAGTAATGTAGCGATTGGGCATCTGTTCAAAGGGCAGACGAATATTCAGCCCAATGGTCTTGCCCCCGGCTTCGCGCGCGCCACGATTGGCGGCTTCCATGATTCCCGGGCCGCCTCCTGAAGTCACCACAAAGCGATGGCGCTTCCCCGGCAGAGTGGTTGTCCAATCCGTGAGCATGTGCGCAAGCGTGCGGGCCTCTTCGTAATAGCGCGCCATCTCCACGGCCGCATGAGCGCGCTTCAATGTGGCTTGAAGAGCATCCTCGTCCCGTCCGCCTGGCTGATCTTCAGGACGCGCGGGCCTGGCTGAACCGGGCTTTTCCAGAATGGTCAGCGCCTGTTGTGCATCAGACAAGCAGCCAAATCTCGCCGATCCGAAGAAGACTACTGTGTCCTGGATTTTTTCGCGGCGAAAGCGGGCCAACGGCTCAGAGTATTCGGAGAGGATCCGGAACAGACGTCCATCGGGGCTGTTCAAGAAGTCGGTGTTGAGATAAGCCAGCGAAGCGGAATGCAGCTCCGCAGGGCAAGGATCGGAATTCTTATTGTTGGCCATGAGAGTCTACAGGACGGCGGTCACGATAACGTACGGCTTCAGAAATGCCCAGCCAGAGGTCCAGAAACCCCAAACCGGAGATGGCCCCGCGAACAAAACCATGCTGCAGCAGATGCCTGACTGAAGGCCAATGCGCCAGCAGGTTATTGTTCTCCCACCACGCACTCCAGGGAAGGAGTACCAGCGCCAGCCCCAGTTCGATGCAAAACACAACATACACAATCACAAACAGCCGCTGCAACCAGACGGGAACTTCCGCCTGAGCTTCTACCGGCTGAGGGGAAACAGGAGGGGTCTCGAGATTGGTCAAAATGGGTTTCAAGAGTGAGCGATCAAGGAGTTCACTACGATTTTAAGACTTTGATGCGGCTGGCGACGTCCCGAAAATCGATATTTGAGCTGTAAACCTCCATAAAATTGGCCAGCGCAGATTTTTTGTCGCCGGAAGCCTCGTAAGCCGAGCCTAAATCGTAGTAAATCGCGCACCGGCTGGTGTGGTCAAGGCCGGGTAGTTGCAGCGCCTTCTCGTACCAGCGAACTGCCGCCTCCGGTACTCCTTTGTCCACCAGACATTGTGCCAGCCAGGTGTAGGCCTGAACCGGCTGGGTGAAGCTGTTGCCCCGCTCGATTGCGTGACATACTTTCTGCAACTCCCCAATCGCCTCGTCCAGCAGTCCCATCTCTTTGAAGGCGATACCTAAATTGTAATGGGTTTCAGGATCTTCCGCCTCCACCACGTCCTCGCCCAGGTCTTCCTGCAGCTCAGAAAGAATGTTGCTGAGCACAGATGCGGCTTCGGGATCACGCATTTCACCGTTTGTCGGCAACGACGTTGCCGCTGGAGCCTGGATTGATATCGACGGCGCCAGTGCCGGAGCCGGTAGCGGGTTGGGGGCTGCCGAGGCCGCAGCCGGCAAAGGTTGGTGACCCGGCTCGGCGTGTAGCTGGGAATCGCCGGCTGGAACAAAGTCTCCCAGCGACTCCTCCAGCTCCGATACCAGATTTCCCAGAATGTCGTCCTCTTCCTCTTTCCGCGACGATGCTGCCGTAACCGGCCGCACGGGCGGCGCGGAGGGCGGAGGGCTCACGATGTGAGCGCGCGCCGCAGGCCGCTCTTCATCATCCAACGCAAGCAGCGGTTCCACTTCCTCAACCGCGGGAGGACTTGGCTCGGTTCTCTTCTGCGCGGCAGCAGCAGCTTGAGCCGCTGAAGCAGCTTGAGCTTCAGCGGCAGCTTTCGCGTCAGCAGCGGCTTGAACTTCGGCAGCAGCTTTGGCTTCAGCAGCAGCTTTGGCTTCGGCAGCAGCTTTGGCTGCAGCGGCGGCCTGCGCCTCAGCCTGGGCCGCTGCCTCTCCAGCAGCTACGGCGGATCTCAGCTCATCCAGGTGCGGATTCCCTGGTGCGGTCTCCCCCAGATCATGAATGGCGGCTTGCGCCATGTCCCAGAATCTCTGCGAAATGTAGAAGCGGATTTCCTGGACTTTGTCCTCGATGACCGCGGGATCGGGGCCCGCGGCCACAGGCTCGGGCGCCGCCACAGGCTCTTGCGCCTCTTGGGTTGCCGGAGCCGCAGGCTCAACTTCCGCTTCTGACTCCACAGATAGCATGCTCTCCCACTCGTGGGAGACATCCACTTCAACTTCTCGGGTCTCCGGCACTATTGCTTCAACCCCGAATTCCTGGACCGTGGGTTCCGAAGAAACCGTTTCCTTCTCAGGTTGCTGAATTGGCGCGGCAGGCGGTTCGGCGACAGGAGATTCGAAGAATTCTTCCGGGACCTCAAGAACAAATTCCTGCACCGTAGATGCAGGCGCAGCTTCCTGAAGCGGCTCCGGCTCTGCGACAACTGCTGCAACCGGCTGAGCCTCTGCATGCACAGGCGATTGCATCTCTTCAATGGCTGCTCGCGCGCTGTATTTTTGGGCTTCCTCGCCGTAGCGCTCGGCTTCAGCGGTATGGCCAAACTGCGCATAGAGTTCACCTAGAGTCCTGCAGGCGTTGGATGCATCCCTGTAGCGAGCGGCGCGAATATAGAGCGATGCCAGCCGCTGGTTGACTCGCAAATCGCGCGGCGCCATAGGTAGAACTGCTTCCAGCGGAGCAATGGCCTTCAGCGGAACGTTATAGGAGATGAACAATTCCGCATCCGTCAATGCAGCTTCAATTGCCCTCTCTACCGCCGGGGTGTACTCCTGGTGCACTGTGGCCGCTGTGTGCTCCAGTTCTTCCACCATCAGCGCCTGATTGCTTTCCGCCGCAGTCAGCGGGCGGTTCATGGAGTCTTCGCCCAGCTTGGCCAGCATCTGCCGGTAGTTCTGGACATGCAGCGGATTCTCCGGCTCCAGCTCTGAAAGTTGTTTGTACAGGTCGCGCGCCTGGACAAAATCGCCGGTCTGCACGCGCGCGTGCGCCAGCAACTCCATCACCTCATTCAGGTGAGAGGTGTCGCCCGCTTTTTGCAGCAGACGCAACATCCGTTCCAGTCCCGGCGGATTGTTGCGCACGCGGGCGATCAGGGGGTACAGAGTGTCTATCAGCGCCGATGGCCCATGAGAAAAAAAGCGGTCTGCGTATTGATCGTAGAGCTTAAGAGCATCCTCGACGTGGTTGTGAGCCACGAACCACTCCGCCACCCCGGTGATTCCGCTCAGGTCCTGGTGGACGGTAAAAAGTTTTACCGCCAGCCCCTCGGTGCCCTCCGCCACGCCCGACTGCAGTTTGGCCCGCAGCAAGGCGCGCAAACCGTCAGGACGAGAATCCAGATCGGGCACCTGCTCCAGACATTGAATGGCTTTGCTGCTGTCGCCGGATTCCACGGCGCCCATTCCCCGCAACAGCAAAGCCTTCTTGTTGTCCGGTTCCAGTGCCAATACGCGGCCCAGCGCTTCATCTGCCGCATCAAAGGCTCTGCGTGCGTAGAGCGATTCGGCAGCGCTGTAATAAATGTTGCGTGCTTCTTCCTTTTTCCCCAGCTTGATGTAAAGATCAGCAAGCTTCGATTGAGTAGTGGTATTCTCCGGATCCAGTTCCAGGATTTTTTGAAAGATCCTGGCTGCCTGGTTGTTGTCGCCCGCCTTCAGCACCTGGTCGGCAACCTGCATGTAATGGCTGCGAGCGTCGTTAAACAAGCCCTGCTGTGTATACAGCTCCGCCAGCTTGATCACCGCTTCGCCTGAAGGAGAAAGCTTGCTCAGCTTTTTGTAGATGGCAATGGCTTTTACGGTGAAGCCATTCTGCGCGTACTGGTCGCCCACCTTTTTGAAATATTCGCAGGCTTTTTCGTTCTGTCCCACGCGAGCGTACAGATCACCGATCGTGTTCAGGACGGTAAGGTCCTTAGGATCTTCTTTGACGACTTTTTCGTACTCAGTGATGGCGTTTTGCAGCTTGCCCTGCTGGACAAACTTCTCCGCCGAATTGAGCACCTTTGTCTTGTTGAACCCAAACCCAAGCGCCATAGAAAATCAACACAAATCGAAGCTTCTTATACCGGCGAGAGCACGCACAATTCCGGCTAAAGTATCACATTAAAACAGTCCAACCCAATCAGCAAGGTAGATTCCACTATATTGTCGGTTATTTGCCTTACGGAAGTCGTACGTTCACCGGTATTGAGCCCGGTCGCGGAACTCTCTCACGATCAACTCCAGGAAGTTCTCAGTGTCAGCAGGCCGGGCGTGCGGGTCGATGCCCAGCTTCATGCAAATCATGTCGGCAATGCGCGCGGCGCTCTGCTGGCGCACCTCCAGCGGGATATCCAATCGGCGGGCAAGGAAGGTTTCTATCAACTCCACCTCCGGAACACCCAGCCGTCCGGCCTGGTAGATCGCAAAATCTCCCTTCTTCTCTGTCGTATTGAAGAACAGATCGCTTTCGCTGGACTTTCTGTCATGGACCACCAGAGTGCCGGCGGCGAAGTCTCCCAGCCGACGATTCTTGGAATTCAACAGCATGGTGACGATTCCCACGGCGTAGATTCCAGGAATAAAATCAATCGCTCGCACCAGGTTTCGAGTAATCGCTTCAAAGGCATTGATGGCCCGCCCCGTTTCCTTGATTACGCGGATTCCCGCCCAGCGCTTCCCCGGTGTCTGCCCGTTCCACAATGCCTCAAAGGCTGCGTAGTAAACCCAATAAATACAAAAAAGGATAAAGATCAGGACCGCCTCTACCCATACCTGGGCGCTGGAC
>DATDGH010000571.1:0-3144 GCA_036522215.1 Candidatus Angelobacter sp.
ATGACCCGATGACCCGACGACCCGATGACCCGATTGTTAGCACCACCAAAATGCAGGCAGCAATCAGAACTACGCTCTCAACGAAGTTATGAGAGAATGCCGCATGCTGAAACCCCTGCTCACCCGTGATCAGATCGCGCAGCGCGTCTCCGAGATGGGACAACAGATCACCCGCGATTTTGTGGGAGAGTCCGTAGTGTTGATCGGTGTTCTTAAAGGGGCATGCCTTTTCCTGAGCGACCTGGCCCGCCAGATCAAACTGGATGCCACATTCGACTTCATTGCTGTGTCCAGCTACGGCCCTGCCAAGCAGAGCGCCGGCGAAGTGCAATTGATCAAAGATGTGACCACGCCCCTGCAAAACCAGAATGTGATCCTGGTGGAGGACATTCTCGATACCGGATTGACCATCAGTTTTCTAAAAAAGCTTTTTGCCGCGCGCCAGCCCCGCTCGTTAAAGATCGCCGCCCTGCTGGACAAAGTTTCCCGCAGAGTGGTTCCAGTTACAGGAGACTATGTTGGCTTCCCCATCCCCGACGAATTTGTGGTTGGCTACGGCCTGGATTATGCAGAACGCTATCGTAACCTGCCGGACATCTGTGTACTTGTCAACAGCACCCCAAAATAAGTTAAAATCCGTTTGGGATGTCTCAGGCTATTTCTGACATTCAGACGCACGTGCGGACCTGGCAGCAAGTTGCCTCCGCCATCGATCACACCCTATTCAAACCAGACGCCGACCATCATCAAATTGCAAAGCTGGCTGAGGATGCTGTTTCTTTTGGCTTTGCCGCCGTTTGCGTGAATCCCTGCTGGATTGCCCTGGTGGCTTCCATCTTGCGTGGCACGCCGGTCAAAGTGGCTACCACAATTGCCTTTCCTCTGGGCGCGAATCAGGCCAACGTCAAACGCTTTGAGGCTATCGAGGCCATTCGAACGGGCGCGCAAGAGCTTGATATGGTAATGAACATCGGCGCGCTCAAATCGGGCAACCGGATCCTGGTGCAGAACGAGCTGGATACCCTGGCCGAAGTGGCCCACGATGCTGGCGCCATCCTTAAAGTAATCCTTGAAACTTCACTTCTATCTCTCGAAGAAAAAATTCTTGGCTGCCAACTCTCCCTCGCGGCCAAGGCTGATTTTGTAAAGACAGGTACAGGCTTTGCCGGCAGCGCCACTGTAGAAGATGTGGCTCTTCTGCGAGGCGTAGTCGGCGATCAGGCGGGAGTCAAGGCCTCAGGCGGCATTCGCACCGCCCTCACCGCCAACGCAATGTTGGATGCCGGTGCTGATCGAATCGGCGCCAGCACCAGCCTGGCCATCATGCGAGATTTGGGAGCACCTGAAAGAAGTATTTAGTACTTAGTATTTAGTAGTTAGCGAACCAACCCAGCGCTCACCCTCCAAACCAGAAGTCTTTCAAGCGCTCTCATTCAATGGATTCTTGGATTCTTTTTGAATCACAGTTCTTGCGCCTTTCTGGCGAAGTATAGGTTGCAGCCAATATTTGCCAGCGTTACATGCTTTTTCTAAATACTAAATACTAAGTACTAAATACTGGCTGTTATCATGAATTCTTGGACTCCATGACCACAGTTCCGGCTCCTTCCCCCCGAGTGGACGTTGAATCCCTGCTGGTAGAAGTCTCTGATGTGCTGAACACCACGCTTGACCTGGATACCTTGTTGCATCGTGTGGCTGAGGTGGTCAAGCGGGTGATCGATTATGAAGTTTTTGCCATTCTGCTGCTCAATGAGCGCACCCAGGAACTTCGTTTTCGATTTCAGATCGGTCATCTACGCGAAGTGGCTGAGAAGACGCGCGTGAAGGTCGGCGAAGGCGTGACCGGCCGCGCCGTGCAGGAGCGGCGGGCCATTCTGGTAAACGACGTAACTCAGGAAACCGGCTACATTGCGGCCATGCCGCACGTCCGCTCCGAGCTTGCCGTGCCCCTGATCACCAAAAACAAGGTGATCGGCGTAATTGACATTGAAGCGCCGCAACCGGATTTCTTTAAGGAAGAGCACGCGCGGCTGCTGACTCTGGTTGCATCCCGCATCGCGGTAAGCATTGAAAATGCCCGTCTCTACACACGCATGTTGCGGCAGGCCAGTACCCTGGCTTTGCTCAATGAGATCAGCCGTGAGCTTACATCCATTCTGAATCTGGATCAGCTGCTGAAGCGGGTCGGAGATCTGCTCCTGCGGCTCATTGACTACCAGATGTTCTCCATTCTCCTGCTCGATGAGAGCAAGCAGAAGCTGGTGCACCGTTTCTCCGTCCGCTTTAAGGAGAGCATCCACATCAAGCATGACATTCCATTGGGACGCGGGCTGGTAGGTGCGGCGGTCCGGGAAAAAAAAGCAATCCTGGTGCCGGACGTGAGCAAAGATCCGCGCTACATCAAACTCAATCCGGAGACGCGATCAGAACTCTGTGTGCCTCTGATCTATAAGGACAACGTCATCGGCGTGTTGGATCTGGAGCACACGCGACGCAGTTACTTCAACGATGATCACCTGCGCACCATGACCACGCTGGCGGCCCAAATTGCGATTGCCATCGAGAATGCGCGGCTCTACGAACGCATTGCTCGTGAAGAACAGCGCATGGAGCGGGATTTGGCCATGGCGCGAGAAGTGCAACATCACCTGCTGCCGCCTTCCTGTCCGGTGCTGAAGAATGCTGAGGTCGCCGCCCGCTTCAATCCTGCCACTGCCATCGGCGGTGACATGTATGACTTCCCCGAATACAAACCGCCGCGGGCCTGCATCGTAATCGGCGACGTAAGCGGCAAAGGCGCTCCGGCTGCGCTGTATGCAGCCCTGGTCAGCGGACTTGTACGCAGTTTGGCGCCCGGTGAGCCGTTACCGGCAGACATGCTCGCCGCTTTGAACCAATCTCTGAATCACCGCCGGCTGGATGCCCAGTTTGTAGTGCTCACCTGCGCTGTCTGGGACGATAAGAATCGCAGCATGCGCGTGGCGAATTCCGGCATGCCCCGCCCTATCTTCTGCAGCAAAGGCCATGCTCATATGATTGAAGTGGCCGGCCTTCCTCTGGGTTTGTTCGAGAACGTGAGCTACGATGAGGTCACAATCCAGGCTTCACCCGGAGATGTCTTCGTCTTCTTCAGTGACGGCA
>DATDGH010000572.1:0-3107 GCA_036522215.1 Candidatus Angelobacter sp.
GGGAGCTGCGCTCGCTCTGACACGCCTGATGGCATCGCTCCTCTTTGACGTTCGGGCCACCGATCCGCTGACTTTTCTGCTGATGCCAGGAGTGCTTGCCGGCGTGGCTCTGGCCGCCAGCTACATTCCTGCCCGCCGCGCAACCAAGGTAGATCCCATGGTGGCGCTGAGGTATGAATGAGGAAAGTCACAACTAGGTTTTCGGCTCTGTCAGACTGAACCAGTTTCCGAAGGGATCGCGAAACACGGCCTGGATGCCGTAGAACTCCTCTTGTGGAGGAGCCAGAAATTTAACGCCCTTGGCTTTGAGTTCCTCATAGGTCTTGCGGCAATCGGCGGTATCAAACACGCCCGCTCCGAAGGCCCCTTTACTCACCAGTTTCTTGATGGCGTCAACGTCCTCTTGCTGAATCTTGGGTCCAGCGGCGATTTTCATCAAAATGATTTCCAGTTCAGGCTGGCCCTTCGGGCTCACCGTGAGCCAGCGAAAACCGTTGGGCATGGTGGCGTCTGTCTTGATCTCGAATCCCAGCTTGGTGACATAGAAGTCCTTTGCCACCTCCTGGTCAGGGACAAAATTGCGGTGTGTGACATGCGTTGGATCATCTGCGTTTCCTCCTGATTCGAAAGACAGCTTAGCGGATTGAATGAGGGCCTGCTTCTCGATTCTTGCTGTTTTTAGAGCCAGGAGCCGAACGCAGATGCAAAGCAGTCCGGCAGGAAAAGCACGCCGCGCCAGGGCGCCGAATATCCGAAGGCCCGGCGCACCTCACGCTGATACTCTGTGGGCGCGCGGCCGACGACGGAGTGGAACTTGAGACTGAATGAACCCAGGCTACTATAGCCCACTTCAAAACAAACATCAGTCACTGACATCTCAGCAGAAACCAGCAGCCGTTTGGCCCGGTCCATACGCAGACGTGTCAGGAAGTCATGGGGCGTCTCACCGAAGGTGGATGTAAACAGGCGATGAAAGTGAAAAGCAGAAAGACAGGCTTCACCGGCGGCCTGCTCCAGGCGAATCGAGGATTGATAATCCGCGGCCAGTAAATCTCGCGCCCGGCACAGCCGCCGGAAAGTATCGTCGTGAATCAATCGCCCGGCCATCCGTCGAAATGATAAATGGCTGTAAATCAGTTAGACAACTCGCCCGATTTTTGAAGTCATCTCGGGTGTTCTACATTGTTGTTTTTACTCTTTTGACTCTCTCAGTTTTTATTCTGTACTTCTCCGTGATGGGTGGGCTTTGCCTTGACTTTGCTAAATACTAACTACTGATTACTAAGTACTGCTTTTCCTGGTCGCTCCCATCTCCACAAGCACGTCCTGGGCCACGATCTTGTCGCCTTCATAAGTGGCGTGGATCAGGCGCATCCGGCTGGAGTGGTTGCGGGCCAGGGCCGATGCGATTTCAAAATCGCTGAAGCCGGCCACCATTTCCCAGCGCTCGCCCTTCTGCACCCAGATCTGATACTGTTCCCACCGGGCCATCCTTTAAGTGTCTCATAAGAAAGCAATTGCTCTGAGCTAACAGGTGCCTGCCGTTTCCCCAAACGCCATCAGCAAGATCAGGTCGGATTCTCGGACAGTGGTTATAACCACCAAAGTTAACCACCTGGTAAACATTTCGCGAAAACGAGGCAAAGGCTGCAACCACTTCTCATCTCATTGATTCATAAGGGAGTTGTGAGTGGCAAAAGTCCTTTTAAAGGCCTTTTGGGTTGTGCCCTTTTAGCCCATCAAGGACACGAAGCAGCAAAGGAGAGACAGAGCCGTTCAATTCGTCCACTTGCCGACTACCAACTTTCCTGGCTCCCACTTCAGGTCAAAACCTCCACACCAGAAATCGACCATGATCCCCAAGGTGGTTCTGCCGCCGGGCGCCGGCCGCCGATGTGTGGATTGCGCAAATAACAAAAACCGAACACCCGGCGCGCCGTTTTTCGCTCCGTAAGTCTTAGAAAAGCGGCTTTTTTCGAAAAGAGGGGGTGATTCCGCGATTCCGCGAGAACCTACGCCAATTGGGCGAAAACCGCTCGCGGAACGCCTCGCGGAACGCAATTCCTAGCGGCTCGGAAACCCTTTAGCCGCAGCCGCGAATCCACGGCACGCCCCACGGCTCGCCGGGGCAGGCGGGACAGGTTGACGCGGTAAACGTCGCAAGTTGGTAACTTGGTAATTTGGTAACTTGGTAATTTGAAATCAAGGTCAAGGCACACTTCTCCCGATGCACGCGCGATCCTAATTAACGCGCGTGCATACACTTCTCCCCTGCGTATTCGCGCTACGCTTCAAGTCCCTGGGTTAAACCCAAGGCTTTCAATATTCAGTTGTCAAAGATCAAAATACTGCGGCAGCCCCTGGGGGCTCCATCTTTAGTAGAACATATATTTTGTTACGTTGTCAACATATCATTTTATATTAATTTATATGTTGTTTATGGATGTGGTGGAGGGCCTCAAGCCCCGGTACGTCGCCGACAGTCCACGCGAGGGGTTGGCGCTAGACCCCATTCGGGATTTCTCGAATTCGTCTGAAGCTTACGGTAGCATTGTCCTATGGCGGATCCCCCCTATCGTGTCTTCCTCAGTCACAGCAGCAGGGACAAGGATTTCGTCAGGGAACTGTATCGCCGCCTGACGCGCGACGGCGTGCCGTGCTTTTTTGACATTGAGTCGATCGGATGGGGACAGAACTGGGTCAGGGCCCTCGAACGGGCGCTGGACGAATGCGAGTTTGTGGTCTTCGTCCTGTCGCCGGATTTCTGCAACTCTGAGTGGGTGGAAGTAGAGCGGACCAGCGGCATCGCTGATGACCCTGCAGCGCTCAAACGCAAGGTGCGGCCGCTGATGCTGCGGCCCTGCCGGGACCTACCCACCTTTCCGCGCTTCCTCCGCCAGGTCCAGGCGATCGATGTCTCCAGCGGCGAGAAGTTTGAAACCAACTATCCCCGGATTTGCCATGAACTCGGCGGCACACTGCGCGATGACACAGCTCTCACCGATCGAACAAAACTTCCGCCGGCCAGTCCGCTGCCGGAGAGACATCGCATGCCGTACCGTTCGCTGGGCGAGAAGTTCGTCGGGCGGGTGGACTCATTTTGGAAC
>DATDGH010000573.1:0-4554 GCA_036522215.1 Candidatus Angelobacter sp.
GCTGGTCCCGGCCGGTGAAATGCGCCATATAGGCTTGTAGCGGATCGCCGTTGGCGCGATCAAAGTAAATCAGTTTGCGCGCCAGTTCCGCTTCTGCTTCAGGAATCTTGTAGAGCGGATAAATCTTGGCGTAGTTCACAATGGCCATATCCAGGCCATGGTCCACGGCTTCCTTCATGAACACCGAGTTCAGCACGCGCCGCGCGTAGGTGTTCAGGCCGAAAGAAATGTTGCTCACGCCCAGGATGGTCTTCACCTCAGGCAGTTCCTGCTTGATCTGGCGCAAAGCGTTCAGCGTCTCGATTCCTGCCGTGCGGTATTCATCCTGGCCGGTAGAGATCGGCAGTGTAAGCGCGTCAAAAATCAAATCCACGGGACGGATTCCGTATTTCTCCGTCGCCAGTTTGAAGATGCGTTTCGCAATGGCAGTTTTCTTCTCCGCCGTCAGCGCCATTCCATCTTCATCGATGGTCAAAGCAATCACTGCTGAACCATAGCGTTTCGCCATGGGCAGGACTTTGGCAGTGCGCTTCTCGCCATCTTCCAGGTTGATGGAATTGATGATGGCCTTGCCAGGAATCCGTTTTAAGGCTTCTTCAACTACGTCAGCTTCCGTCGAATCCACCAGGACGGGCGCCGGCACACGCGTCGCCACCTTGTCCAGAATCGAGCTGATGTAGCCCTTTTCGTCTTCGCCCACAATGGCGCAGCACAGGTCGAGCATGTGTGAGCCTTCGCTGACCAGCTTTTTGGCCAGCGCCACAATGTCGTCGTACTTGCCTGCGCGGACCATGTTCTTGAAATGCTCGACGCGCGTGGTCGTGTTCATCTCTTCCGCCACGATCAGCGGTTTGGGTTCCAGGTCCAGCGGAACCATGCTGTATGCGCTGGAAGCTGCCGGAGTCACCTCCACTTCCCTCTTCGCCGGCTCCAGATTCGCGCAGGCATCCACTACCGTCTTGATATGCAACGGCGTAGTCCCGCAGCATCCACCCACCACGCGCACGCCATATTCGGTGATGAACTTCTTGTGGTATTCGGCCAGCTCTTGTGGCGTGAGCCGGTAATGCGCAACTCCGCCCACATTTTCCGGCAGTCCGGCATTGGGCAAGACGGAAATTTCCTTAGGCGCATTGTGGGCCAGATAACGAACGGAATCGTTCATCTCCTTGGGCCCGGTGGAGCAATTCAATCCGATAATCTCGCAGTCAAATGGCTCCAGCGCAGTCTCTGCCGCACCGATATCAGTTCCCAGGAGCATGGCTCCGGTTTCCAGCAACGTTACCTGCATCTGCACGGGCAAGCGTTTGCCGGCAGCCTTCATGCCATCGAAGACCGCCGCCAGAGCAATCTTGGCCTGCAGAATGTCCTGCGCAGTCTCGATCAGCAGCAGGTCCACCCCGCCGTCAATCAGTCCGAGCACTTGGTCGTAATACGACTTCCACATCGCGTCATAACCGATGTGCCCGAGCGATGGCAGCTTTGTTGTGGGTCCGATCGAGCCGGCGACGAAGCGCGGCTTTTCCGGCGTGGAAAAATCGGCAGCAACCTCACGCGCCAACTCCGCCGCGCGCTTGTTGATCTCGTGGACTTTGTCCTGGAGGTTGAACTCACCCAGAACGATGCTGGTGCCACCAAAGGTATCGGTTTCTACCACATCCGCGCCAACCTTAAAGTAGGCAGCGTGGATATCTTTAATCATGTCGGGGCGGCTCAAGACCAGTACTTCAGAGCAGTTTTCGTTGCCCCAAAAGTCGTCGAGCGAAGGATGGCGCTCCTGAATCTGCGTGCCCATGGCGCCGTCGTAGAAGACGACACGCTCGCGAACTGTATCCAGAAACGATTTCATGCTTGAGTCGAGACCGCCGGCTTTCAGGGTTCCCGCTACAACCACTATTCTAAAGGGTTCAGTGCCTGAAGGCCGTGGGAATCCATTGTGCTGTCATTTATAGTAATTGAACTGGCGGTTCCGAACAGGGAGAAGCATCAAGGCCGTCATTCTTCTGGTGGTTGATTGGGTATGAGACTGTCCCATCACCAAAGTATCGTTGTTAGATTCAGCATCTGTGTACTGGCGTCAGCTGGTCTCTTTGCTCTGGTGAACTACCTCCATTTGCATCGTCCAGTTCCCTGCTGCGACTTCATCTTGAACTATGGGCTGCCCTTCACGTTCTTGCGTGAAGGGGGATTCCAGGGGCTACACATAATCGTATGGCCTGGAGTCATCGCGGATTCTCTGACTATGCTGATCGTCGCGGGACTGTTCGCCCGGAGATGGAAACTGTGGCTGGAAAAGCATTCAAATCTTAGGCAGGGTTGATTTCCTCGTGATTTGTAATAGCTCCTACCCGGTGCTACCATCATATTCTTGGAGGTTATTGAAGATGTCTGATCAAGACAACAGCAACAGCTTCATGTGGTTTCTGGCAGGACTCGGGTTTGGCGCGTTATTGGGCGTGCTGTACGCTCCCCGCTCTGGCCGGGAAACCCGCCAAGCCATCAAAAACACCGCCCAGGAAGGCAAGGAATTCATTAAGAAGCAGGGACGAGAAGCGCGTGAAACCATGGGACAGTGGGTTGACCGCGGTAAAGAGGCCATCGGCCGCCAGAAAGACCAGATCAGCTCTGCCTTTGAAGCGGGCAGGCAGGCCTATCATGAAGAAAAGAACAAGGGGTGAAGAATTTCGGTAATTGGGTAATTCAGTAATTGGGGTCATTGAGGCATTTGAAACTGTGAATTCGAGCACAGTCAGTACGATTTTTGTGGGTATCACGGCTGTTGCGTTCTGCCTGCAGCTGGTTCTGTTGTATCTTCTGTATAAAGCCATCGAGAAAAGCTCAGAGCGGCTGGAAAACAGCGCTACCCGGATGGAGCAGCGGGTGGCTCCGGTGCTCACCGCCGCTGAAGCCATCCTGACTGAAGCGCAACCCAGGATCTCTGAAATCACCAGCAGCCTGGCGGAAGCTGCCGCTACCATCCGTTCTCAGGTTGCTGGACTAGCAGAAACTGCGGGAGAAATTGCAGAGCGCGTGCGGATGCAATCCGTCCGCTTGGACGAAATGGTCCATACGACTGCAAGCAAAGTCGAAGAAACCAGAGATTTTCTGCAACATTCCGTGGTTACACCGGTACGCCGGGTCCATGCCATTCTGCAAGCAGTCAATGCCGGCATCGGCTTCCTCCGCCGCAATCGCGCCAGCAAGAAAGGCCCGCAATTGGCGACGACTGAAGACGAAGAAATGTTTATTTAGCTCCCATCAGCTTGTCGCGCGTTTGCCTCCTTGTCCAGTACACATATCTGCCCGCTTCACAACTTGGTAATTTTGTAGGTTGGTAAGTTGGTAATTGAAGGGCTTTGAGCAAGCAGATTTCCCAGTTACCAACTCACCAACTTACCAACTTCTTAGCAGATACCGGACTGCGTCCGCCAAGAACGAATCAGAGTTCTCCTAATCGCCGGCATCACGATTTGATTCTCGGATTCGCCAGCGAATAGAAAAAGTCTGTCATAAAGTTCACCACCACATACGTGAGCCCGATGGCCAGAATGCAGCCTTGGACCAGGTAATAGTCGCGGCTGCTGATGGCTTGAATGGTCAGGCGGCCAATTCCAGGCCAGGAAAAAATAGTTTCAGTCACAATGGCGCCGGCCAGCAGCGCTCCAAACTGTAGTCCCACCACCGTCAGCACAGGAACCAGCGCGTTGCGCAGGGCGTGCTTGTAGACCACCACGTTTTCCGAAAGGCCTTTGGCCCGTGCGGTGCGGATATAGTCCTGGCCCAGCTCTTCCAGCATGGCCGTGCGCACCATGCGGGTAAGAATGGCTGCCAGCGAACCACCCAAAGTGAGTGCAGGCAACAGCACATGGAGCGTGAAACCAGGAACCGCCAGCTCCCAATGTGTGCCTGGCACGCGAAAATGGAGGAGCAGGCCGGCGCCCGAAACCGGCAGCAAGCCCAGTTGAATAGAGAAAAACAAAATCAGGATCGGCCCCAGCGCAAAATTTGGAAACGACAATCCGAGCAGGCTGACAAAGCTAAGCGTGCGGTCATCCCAGCGGTTTCGTCGCCGGGCTGAACGGACACCTGCAGGAATGGAAATCAACAGGGCCACGATCATGGCGCAAACGGTTAACTGCAGCGTCCACGGATAGCGCTGGGCAATCACTTGACTGACGTCCTGATTGAGACGTAATGATCGACCCAGATTGCCATGCAGCACCCCCTTCCAGTAGTTCAAATATTGGCGTCCAATGGGGACATCGAGTCCGTAGTCATGACGAATGGATTGAATATCCGCTGCACTGGCGCCCTCACCGAGCATCTGCTGAACCGGGTCGCCGGGAACCAGATGGATCAGCAAAAAAACAACTGACACCACCAGCCACAGCACCGGGATCATGTAGAGCAATCGAGTTGTGATGTAGCGAAGCAAGTTGGAAGATTGCCAGAATTGCCAGAATTGAAAGGCTTAGAGTATCACTTGGAATTGCTTTACCTGTGAATCCTTCCTAATCATGGTCTTGCAAACGCCTTGGGCAGCCCAAACAGAGT
>DATDGH010000574.1:0-1918 GCA_036522215.1 Candidatus Angelobacter sp.
ATCGACTCCCGCCATTGCTAGCCGACTGGCGAAGGTATGCCGGAGGCAGTACCAGGTGAACCCATTGACGCCCGCCTGGGACACCGCAGGCTCAAACCAGTGCTTGTAGCCTTTCAGCCCACATTTCCTTTTTGAAGTTGGCGTAGGTGACCGTATGCTGACAGTAACGCCAGTGTTGATGGGGTTCTGAGTGCACAATCGACTCTTGGAGGTCCTGGACCCAATGGGTGAAAAGCAAAATCAGCCTTTTCAACTGTCTTTCAACAGCTCTTTGAAGGTTGATTTCCAAGGATCGCGAGTGACGTCGGAGGGTGGCTTGCTACTGGTACGGGAGTTAGACCAGCGCTTAGGTTTGAGCGAACTGATCAGCGAACACCTGACGGATGGCCGGCGGGGAAAGAACACGCAATTACCACTGCCGGATTTGCTACGACAGTCGATCTACAGTCGCCTCGCGGGCTATGAGGACGTGAACGACGCCGAACGTCTTGCACAAGATCCTACGTTCCGGCTCATGGGTTCGGAAAGAATCTGGGAGCGCGGAGCGGCGCTGACGTCCCGGTTGCAATCGTTCGAGACGGAGCTGTTGACCCAAGAAGGAAACCTGGCTGGTTTGGCTTCCATCAACCGCGAGCTGATTGCTAAAGCGGAAACCATTCACTCTGCGCAGCGGGTGGTGCTGGACATGGACAGCACCGAGATCCCAGTCTATGGCCAACAGGAGAACAGCGCATACAACGGTCACTTTGAATCCACCTGTTATCACCCGCTGTTGCTGTTCAACGGTGAGGGCGACTGTCTGGCGGCGAAGCTGCGCCCCGGAAATGTGCACAGCGCCGACGACTGGGAAGAACTGCTGATTTCTGAAATCGAGCGGCAGCAGAAGCTGGGCAAGGAAGTGGTGTTTCGGGCCGATGCAGCCTTTGCCAAACCGGACATCTACGAGGCGCTGGAGAAGCGTGGCGTGAAGTACGCCATCCGCATCCCGGCCAACGACAGCCTGGAGCGCGACATTGCGGAGCTGTTGACGTGGCCCGTGGGAAGACCGAGCCACAAACCGGTGGTCTGGTACAAGGGTTTTTTGTATCAGGCGGCCAGTTGGAAGACAGCACGACGGGTGGTGGCGAAAGTGGAGTTCCATGCCGGGGAGTTATTCCCGAGGGTGGGATTCATCGTAACCAACCTGGAGACACCGAGCCGGGCGGTGGTGCGCTTCTACAACAAGCGGGGAACGGCGGAGCAGTGGATCAAGGAGGGCAAGCAGGCGGTAAAGATGACGCGCCTTTCTTGCCACCGTTTCCGCTCGAACCAGGTGCGGCTGGCATTGAGCCTGCTGGCATACAACCTGGGCAATTTGTGGCGGCGGCTGGCACTGCCCAAGGGAATCGAGAATTGGTCGCTCACGAGTTTGCAGCAGCGGTTGGTGAAAACCGGAGGACGGCTGGTGAAACACGCGCGCTACTACTGGCTACTGCTGGCGGAAGGACATCTGACGCGGCGGCGGTTCGGGGCCATGCTGGCTTGTATTGCCCGGTTGCCGGCGCCATCGGGATAGATGCACAGGGTGGGGACTCACAGAGTTTAGCAGTCAAATCTGTTTCAGCGGCAATGTCCGCTGCTGGAATTTTGTCAAAACCGGGCCCCTGATGAAGCAAGATCGAGAACGGCTGCCGGTTTCGAGAACATCTGGGAGAACTGAGATGGCCTTTATTGTTCAACGTTGCCAAGGGGGAACAGCAGCGTATGATCTTTTGCAGTTTTTCGAGTCAAAAAGGAAATTCCGGACTAGACGATGTGTTCCCAAAAACAGAGAACATGACGAGACCTGTGGCCGGGTCTTGGTGGAACGGGCTCTTCGGCCCCACGCGCACACCCTTCGTCAGGGCGGCGGCGCAAATGTGAGTTTTGCCCGGCAGAT
>DATDGH010000575.1:0-2104 GCA_036522215.1 Candidatus Angelobacter sp.
TGATGTATTCCACCGACGATATTTCCGTTCGAACCATTGAGACTACCAACAATCCTCGATCCTTTCTCCATCGAGACATCCTGCAGCATTCCGGTTTGCCACTCGCGTGGCTTCTCCTTCGCAGCCGCAACGCAAACGGCCAGCAACAAGGCAACTAAAACAGTGGCTTCATGCGCGGAATTCTACACTGGAACCATGGGTTTCGTCAGGCTGAATTTGCCGCCCTGGCCGCAGCAGAACGTCGTCTTCTAGACAGAGCGCGCACAACCTTTCCAAATGGCTCTCAATCTGACGAAACAATCGCTTTTCCAGTTGTCAACCAACGGGACCACAAGTACGAACTCATTACCACAAACAACGATGGCAGCAATAAGAAGGTCGTGTATTCCACAACCGGCTTTGCGATTCGCAGGCCCAACTTCATTCGTGCTTCATCAAAAGACCTGGACGGCTCGCAAAATCGTCACTGCGTTGACCAGGTTGGAATAACCGACGTGGTTGCCTGGCTCTGGCTCGTCCAGCGCTCTATGAGGCCTTACCATTCACGTGCGTCTGAGTCAGATTGGCACTATGGCTTACTGCAGGTTCGTGTGTCTGCTCGGCTAAACCATTAGCTTTACGCTCTTCCTGGCCTTTGCGCTTATTGCTGTCTCGCTCTGCCTTGATTCTGTTCGCTTCTGCCCATTCATTTTCGGAAAGACGATCCATCGAGATGTGGCCGAAGTCGATCAGCGTGGCTTTGTATGCTTCCAGGGGGTTGTAGACGTAGCGGCAGTTCTTGCAGATGGAGGCTTTCTTGTCGGAAACCTCGCCGCAACCGGGACACGGATCGGGAGCCTGGCCGGCTTCAGAAGTTGCCAACAGCCAGTCCGGCTGCTGCTTCAGGATTTTTTCATACAGAAGAATTTCCGCTGCCTTGCGATGCAGCTCGGTGATGTTTTTCCGCCCACGACCGCTGGAGTCACCCCAGTCCGCCTCGGCTTCCTGGACTTTTCGCAGCAGCCAGCGGTTGCGCGCCTTGCGTGCCTCCTCCAGCTCGTGCCTGAGACCCGGCGTAGACTCGGGTTTGTGATCGCCTTCATAGATGATTACGCCGCCACAGCCCATCCTGGTCAAAAACTCGTTGGTGTAATCCTGCGCCAGGATGGAAGGGTCCCATGCCATGGGCGTGTAGTTGTCCAGGTTGTCCATGCCGGCGCCTTCGTCTTTAATCGAGTACTGCACATCCTTGATCACGAACTGGACATACGGCGTTCCTACCGGGCAGGCATCCACCTGTGTCCCGTTCGGCTTGGCCAGATGGCTATGCAAAACTCCATTCACGTTCAGGGGAAAGGGCATCATGTTGATCACGCTCCACGGGGCAGGCTTGACCCGCGCCATGAGCGCCGCTGTTTCATTGCGCTTCCGATGCATCCTGCGGACGCCCTCGCCATACCCTTCGGGCGAGAAAACCTTGTCAAACGTTCCGCCCATCTCCCGCTGCTGCTTGGCCGCCTGCTGGTTCCATTCCTGCTCGGTGGGCGTTTTGATTGGTACATTTGAAAAATCGTGCAAACCGCCTTCTAACATATTTAACTTCCTCCTTATTTATGACTTCCGATTTTTGACTTCTGAGCTTGGTAATTTCGCGATTGAGTCATCGCTAAAACGGTCAGATTCCGTTTTTTGAATTACCCACTTACCAGATTTCCCATTTACTCAATTCCCAACGGCGTTACTTCTCTGTTCCCTGTAACCTGCTGCCTAGGGCCATTGCCTGTGGCCTGTTCATCGCCTGATTCGGCCGCAAGGCGGCCTCACGTCTGTCGGCACCCCGCCACACGCAAAACCGGCGCGTTTCGGGGACCCCGCGCAGCCCGCGATTCGCAAGCGAATCGATTCGCCCCGCTCACATCTGCCTGAAGGCCCGCGATGCGCGAGCGCATCGCTAGATGCTGATACTCCTCACTTCGTCGCCTGACGGCGATGAATCGAGGGACGCTGATACTCGGAAACTCGGCCTGACGGCCTAGTTTCCGACGTGTTCCCTGATTCCCAGCTTCTCTGCTCTTTCGGTTCTCACCCGGCCTGCCTCCAGAGATGAACTAAAAAGATACGAACA
>DATDGH010000576.1:0-4258 GCA_036522215.1 Candidatus Angelobacter sp.
GTAATCCTTCCAAGTTATAATAAAGAGATTTGCAGCGCATAAAATCGCAGCCAGAGGGCACACAGATGCGGATTTCGACCAGGCAAAATGTTGGCGATCTGAGCGCTGATTGCTGTGCGATGCCAAGCTAAATACCAGGTACTAACAGCTGGTTTTCTATGGACTTTCGTCTTACTAGTGATTACAAACCGAAAGGTGACCAGGTCACTGCGATTGAGGAGCTTACTCGCGGGATTTATTCGGGAGAAAAGCATCAGGTTTTGCTGGGAGTCACGGGGTCCGGTAAGACTTACACCATGGCCAGGATGATTCAGCAGTTGAACCGTCCTGCGCTGGTTTTGGCCCACAATAAGACCCTGGCGGCCCAGCTCTATCATGAGTTCAAGCAGTTTTTTCCCCATAATGCGGTCGAATATTTTGTCTCCTATTACGATTATTACCAGCCGGAAGCCTACATCCCGGCCAGTGACGTCTACATAGAAAAAGATGCGACCATCAACGATGAGTTGGACAAACTGCGCCTTTCGGCGACGCGTTCATTATTTGAAAGGCGCGACGCCATCATTGTGGCTTCTGTGAGTTGCATTTACGGCCTGGGCTCGCCAGAAGCTTATTACGGCATGCTGCTGTTCCTGGAAAAAGGCCAGAAGATCCGCCGTAACGAGATTTTCAGCAAGCTGGTGGAGATTCTTTATGAGCGCAATGACGTGGACTTCAAGCGGGGGACCTTTCGTGTCCGCGGTGATGTAATTGAAGTGTTCCCCACGTATGACGATCACGCTTACCGCATCGAGCTGTTCGGCGACGAGGTGGACTCGCTCTCCCAGATTGATCCGTTGTTTGGCACGGTAAAGCAGAAATATACACGGCTGCCTATCTATCCCAAGAGCCACTATGTGATGTCGCAGGACCAGCGAAGCCGCGCCATGGAGACGATTCTGGAAGAGCTGGCCTGGTGGGAAAAAGAGCTGGAAAAAGAAGGACGACTGGTGGAGGCGCAGCGCGTCCATCAGCGGACGCGGTTTGATCTGGAGATGATTAAATCCGTCGGATACTGCCACGGCATCGAGAATTATTCCCGGCATTTTTCCGGACGCAAGCCCGGCGAGCCTCCACCCACGCTGCTGGATTACTTTCCGCGGGACTTCATCATGTTCATTGACGAATCGCACCAAACCGTCCCGCAGTTGCACGCCATGTGGCATGGCGACCGATCGCGCAAAGAAAACCTGGTGCAATACGGATTCCGCCTGCCTTCCGCTCTCGATAATCGTCCGTTGAAGTTTGAGGAGTTTGAACAGCGAGTGAATCAGGCAATCTATGTTTCCGCCACACCAGGGCCGTATGAGCTGACAAAAGCGGCGGGCGTGGTGGTTGAACAGATTATCCGGCCCACCGGGCTGGTCGATCCGCAGGTAGAAGTGCGTCCGGTAAAAGGCCAGATTGACGACTTGCTGCACGAAATTCGCGACCGCGTGAACAAGAGCGAGCGCGTGCTGGTGACCACCCTGACCAAGCGCATGGCAGAAGACCTGGCGGAATACTATGCCGAGGTCGGAGTTCGCTGCCGCTATATGCACTCGGAAGTTGAGACCTTGGAGCGCATCAAACTGCTGCGCGACCTGCGCAAAGGCGATTACGACGTGTTGATCGGAATCAACCTGCTGCGCGAAGGCCTGGATCTGCCTGAGGTCTCTCTGGTGGCGGTGCTGGATGCGGACAAAGAGGGCTTCCTGCGCTCCAGCGGATCCCTGATCCAGACGATTGGACGTTGCGCGCGGAATGTGAACGGCAGGGCCATTCTCTATGCCGATCGCATGACTGATTCCATGAAGCGGGCGATGGACGAAACAGATCGGCGCCGCGCCATCCAGGAGGCTTACAACCAGCAGCACGGCATTATTCCTGAGACAATCATCCGCCCGCTGAGCATGTCGCTCGCAGGAATCGCCGAGGCCGATTACGTAGACATGACCGAAGCCGCAGACGGCCTGCCCGATTTCAAGTCGCAGGACGACCTGGATTCGTACATCGGCAAACTGGAAAGCGACATGCGCGAGGCGGCCAAGAGATTTGAGTTTGAGAAAGCGGCCAAGCTCAGGGACACGGTGCGGGAGTTGAGGACCAAGGAATTTCTCTTTACGTAGAAAGCACTCACTGCTGCAGAGCCATCTGCGGTGAGTTTGCTACAGAATTTCCAAGCTCCGCCACTTCTCGTTGCATCTCCAAGGCCGCTTGCTTCCGGTCACCGAAGATTTTTGGCTGGCTGGAAAACCGGACTGTTACCTTCACACTCGTTTTCGTCAGCAATTTGATGAAATGCGGAAATAGAGTCATCTCGCCCCAATAGCAAATGTCTGTGGCAGGATCGCCATCGCCTTCAGCCAATTCATAAGAGACATGGGCGGCTGTGACCGGAGCACCGAGTTCGATGACGGCCTCAAAAAGTGATGAGAGGAATGGCAGCATTTGGCGGCCATCAGTGCTGGTGCCTTCAGGAAACAACACCAGAGGTGCACCGGCTTTCAGGCGTTCCTGCATCTCCTCTTGCGGGCGGTTGGTCTGGCTGGGCCGGCCGCGATCAACAAAAACTGTTCCCGTCATCCGCGCAATCCAACCCACAAGAGGCCAGGATTTGACCTCACTCTTTGAAACAAACATGCAGTGCGCCACCGAACTCAAAACCAGAATGTCCAGGTAGCTGAGGTGGTTGGAAACAATCAATCCCTGTGCCGGAGTTGGTCCAAGAACCCACACGTGTACCTTTATGCAGGACAGGATGCGTTTGCTCCAGCGCTGGAGAATCCGGGGACGCGAAGCAGCGTCAAGTTTGCGCAGCGCGCCATGCAGCAGGCAGTCCGCAAGGCAAAGACAGGCCAGGCACACAAAGGCAGACCCGCGTATCAGAACGCGAAAAACTTTTGTGGCTGGGCCTGATGATGCTCTCACGACTCGATAAATCGGCTCCGGACTGAAGGTGAGAGACTATTTAAGTCCATCAGGGTAAGAAAGTCTATGGTTCGGAACTCGCGATCCAACGCAGGAGGTCCGCAGATGCGAGCGCCCACTGACAAATAAGCTCGCAATAGCTTAGGAGGACCCACATCGGCGCCATTGCTTGCAATCGGAAAGCCACACCCGGTCTGCGGCACGGTACGCAATTCTTCAGGCGCGAGCATCGGCTTCAGCTTCTCATACACTGCTGACCCGACAAGCTGGTCTTGCGTAGAGATGGAACTACAACCGATCAGGTATCTGGCATTTCGTTCCCGCCCATAACGGGCGATTCCCTTCCACAGCAAGATCAACACCTCATATTTGCGGTGATGGGGATGAATGCAAGCTCGCCCCAATTCTACAACCTGCGAGCGCAAAGGTTCATAAGAAGCAAACTCAAATTCGCGCGCACTGTAATAACCGAGATTGCGCGCAGCCGTCTCGCCGGTCTGCAGCCGGTAGGTCCCGACGATTTCATCTGTAGCACGATGGCGGACAATCAAGTGATCGCACACTGCGTCAAAAGCGTCGGTGTCCTCCCCGGTCTGGTAGGAGCTCTCCAGCCCTTCATTCATCTCCAGGTTGAACACGCGAAAACGCAGACGAAAAGCAGCGCGGCGCTCAGAATCGGTTTGGGCAAGACTCACGTAATAAGGCTCGGCCCTCAATGGCCGGGTTACTGTGGGAATTGGCAGAATGAGCGGGGCTACAGGTTGCGCAGGGACAACATGCGCACGCGCGCCTACCGTCTGACGTCGTCTGCCAAGCGTGAAGGAGTTCCCTGAAACTCTTTGCGCCTTCCTGATCCTCATGCAGCAAGAAATAGCAAGGGAGCATTAATTCAAGATGAAGGCCAAATGACGATGCGGTGAATTTCCAGGCGGACCCAATTTGGTAAACGCGGGTTTTAGAGAGATCGGGGAGGCGATTTTAATGTTGTGGTACGCAGCAGGTCTCAATCGCCTGCTGTAATGCGCTCATCGAAATTGGTTTGGATACGTAGCCATCCATTCCTGCGACCAGGCATTTTTCGCGATCGGCAGGCATGGCGGCGGCGGTGGTGGCAATGATAGGAATATGTTGTCCGCGATGTTTTTCGCGGGCGCGAATCGCCGCCGTCGCTTCAAAACCATCCATTTGCGGCATGTGAACATCCATCAGCATCAGGTCGAAGGTGCTCTTCTCCAGCGCGTCTAACGCTGCCTGACCGTGTTCAACAAGAGTCACACTGTGGCCCATTTTTTGCAGCAACCGCAAGATC
>DATDGH010000577.1:0-18845 GCA_036522215.1 Candidatus Angelobacter sp.
TTTTTCGGAGCGAAGATCGACAGCGGGAGCATGCCCGACTTCTGGCTGCCGCTAGCGACCGAGCCGCTGATTGCCGGCGCAACTTCGCGCCTCAAGAATCCCCGGCTTGCCTGGCTCGATTTGATCGGCCGCGTTCGCCCGGACACGAATCCGAAAATTCTGGAGGCACAGCTCCAGGTGGAGCTGCAGCAGTGGCTCGCAAGCCATGTGCCGGATATGACCTCACAGGAAAAGCCGCTCCTGCAAAGGCAGACTTTGCGGCTGACACCGGGGGGCGCCGGCGTTTCCCGGATGCGCGAGAAATACAAGGATGGTTTGCTGCTGCTGCTGCTGGCCGCCGCTTGTGTGCTGCTGGTGGCCTGCACCAACGTCGCCAATCTGCTGTTGGCGCGCGGCCTCAAGTACCGGCAACAGACGGCGATACGTGTAACCCTGGGCGCGCCTCGCAGCCGTCTGGTGCGGAAGGCGCTCATCGAAAGCCTTGGGCTGGCCGTGATCGGCGGCGCCGCTGGAATTGCCGTCGCATACGCGGGAGCTGGCTTGATCCTCCACCTTGCTTTCGCCCGACCGGACACATGGGTCCCTTTAGATGCCACTCCCTCCAGCTCTGTGCTGCTCTTCGCGCTGGCAGTTTCGGTGATCACCGGACTCATCTTCGGTATTGCGCCGGCATGGATGGCCGCGCACGCCGAACCGATCGCAGCGATTCGCGGAGGAAGCCGCACGGTGGGAGTCACTCGCGGCGTCCCTGGAAGCGCTGGGACACAGAAGATGCTGGTGATCGTGCAGGCGGCGGTATCGCTGGTGCTGCTGAGCGCTGCGGCTATGCTCGGCCAGAGCCTGCGCAATCTGGAGCACCAGAACTTTGGATTCGATACCAGTGGGCGCTACGTGGTCACGATCATTCCGAAGATTTCCAACTACAAGCAGGAGCAGTTGTTGCCGCTCGTTCGCGAAATTGAGGACCAACTGCGGCTTATCCCCGGCGTGCATACGGTTGGCTCTGTGCTCGCGGCGCCTCAGAATGGTTGGGTTTGGTCCCATGATATCCGTGTTGAAGGCAAACCCGAGCCTGGTCCGAATGATGATGTCTCATCCGGTTGGACCCGTGTGACGCCGGGATTTTTCGAGGCTCTCGGAGACAGGATCGTCATGGGGCGGCCGATCACCGACGGGGACAACGCCACGCGGCCGGTAGCCGTGATCAACGAGGCGTTCGCGAAGAAGTTCTTTGGCAGCGAAAACCCGATTGGGCAACACTTCGGCCCCGCTCCGCAAAATAACTCCGGAATGTACGAGATTATCGGTGTTGTAGCCGACGTTAACTTCGGGGATGATCTGCAGCCCATGTATTTCCTTCCAGAGGCACAGAGCACATCCTTTCTTGATGGAGAGGCAGAAGAACGTGAGATCCTGTCGCATTACCTCTCCAACCTGGTGATCTGGGCGCCGGGAAATCCGCCCAACCTCGAACAGCAATTGAAGAAGACACTTGCGAATGTGGCGCCAAACCTGGTGGTGAACGGCATTCAGCCCTACTCCGAGGTCATTGAGGCTGATTTTGCGCAGCAGAACATGATCGCAAGCCTGGCGTGGCTATTTGGAGCGGTTGGACTGGTGCTGGCTGCCGTCGGACTCTACGGTGTGACAGCCTATGGCGTCGAGCAAAGGACAAACGAGATCGGAGTGCGCATGGCGCTGGGCGCGGATCGGGTCAACGTCCTGCAGATGGTGCTGCGAGCTGCCTTTTGGCAGGTAGGCATTGGGCTGGCTCTCGGGATTCCGGCAGCAATCGGCGCAGGGTATCTGATTGCGAGCCACCTTTTCGGAGTAAGGCCGTGGGATCCGCTGATGCTGTCACTGGCCACTGTGCTGCTTGCGGTGGCCGCACTGATAGCGGCAGCCATTCCCGCGCGCCGGGCCACGCTGGTGGAGCCCATGGCCGCGCTGCGTTACGAATAGTCCTTTTCGGACTGTTGCGGACAGGCCTTTTACACTCAGAACGGATCGGTAGGTTTTTCCGGCCGTACCATCAGGATGTTGGCCTTACATGGCCGTGCCGGCTCGGGTATTTTGCCACCCCAGGAATCCTCCGAGCTCCTCCAGGAATACCCGCCATGCTGGTTCTTCCGCAAGAAGAATATGATTGCCGGTTTTGAGCGGGACAAATCGTGCGCCTGGGATTTCGGCCGCCAGAATCCTCCCCTCCTCCGCCGGTATCACTCGATCGTGGTCACCATGGAAGACGATGGTGGGCACGGACACTCCGGGCAGGAGAGATCGGATATTGATGGTGTCGATGATCATCATGATGCGGGCGGCATTCTCCGAACTCGCCGATCTCCGCTGCAGCTCATTGAACCACTGATGCTGCTCGGGTGTGGAGTTGTGGGGAATATAAAAGTTCGTGAACATCGATCTGAAATCCGGATTATTCTCGCCCCAATTCAGCCGCACCAGGGTCTGCAGTGCGCGCCGCCCTGCCATCTCTTCATCTGTGCCGCGTGCGCTCAACCCGCGCGAGAACGCACCCAGCAAGACGAGGTGACTCACACGCTCCGGATGCCGTATGGCATAGGTAACAGCTACCGCTCCGCCCTGTGAGATCCCAAGCAGCGCAAATCTCTCAACGCCTGCCGCCTCAACCACCGTCTCCAGGTCCTGGACCCAAAGTTCCAGCGACATCTCCTTCACGTCCCGCTGCGAGAGACCATTGCCACGTTCGTCGTAGCGGATCAGGCGGTGATGTTTTGTCAATTCTGCCAGCCAATGCTTCCAGATCGGGCTGTCCCATTCATAGTCCAGATGATTGAGCCAGTTGGCGGACTTGACCAGGGGGTATCCGCAGCCGGCGCTTGCGTAAGCCACTCGGACGCCGTCACTGGTAACGCAAAATTGGATCTTTTGCCGTGGCCCCGACCCAGGCGACTGGTTTGTCTCAGCCTGAGCCACCAACCGCGGGCCGATCTCCTTTACCACTGCGACGAACCGATACCCCACCCGCGGCACGGTTTCGATGTAAGTCTGCCCCGTCGCACTCTCGCCCAGCGCCTTGCGCAACAGTGACACGTTCTTGTTGAGATTGTTCTCCTCCACCACGGTATCTGGCCAGATCTGCCCCAGCAGCTCTTCTTTTTTGATCAGGCGTCCCGCATTCTCCACCAGCAAACACAGGATTTCAAACGCCTTCAACTGTAGACTGATCTCAACGCCATCGCGCAGCAGGCGGTGCTCTGCCGGATCGAGTTGGAATGGTCCGAACTGATAAGGTCCTGTGGTCGGCGGCATATCTGTTCATAAAAAAGTAACAAAAAAGCCGCCTCGCAGGAAGGACTTCAGACTCGCGGCGGCGCATAATCTGGAAGTGCACGCGAGTTGGCGGATAACCAAAGAGTCTCAGGGCCGATAAGCGGCATCACCAATCGCAACAAGGAGACAACTCATGCCTCAGTTATTTCCCGACCAGACTTTCTATCCATCCGCCAAAATGGCGATGGAGGCGGCCCCGGAAAAGCTGGCCTACGTGGCCATGCTCAATGAAAAGCCCGGCTCACCGGACGCCATGGCTGTGGTGGATCTCGATCCAGCTTCCAGAACGCACGCCACCATCATCAACCACATTGACATGCCCAACGTGGGCGACGAACTGCACCACTTCGGCTGGAATGCCTGCAGTTCCTGTCTGTGTCCCCACTCGCCGCATCCGCACATGGAACGGCGCTACCTGGTGGTTCCCGGACTGCGCTCTTCCCGCATTCATATCCTTGATACCAAGCCCGATCCGCGGAGGCCGGTGCTCACCAAGGTGATAGAGCCGGGAGAGGTAAAGAAAAAATCCGGCTACAGCCGTCTCCATACCACGCACTGTGGACCAGACGGCATATATATGAACGCCATCGGTTCCGCCGAGGGCAAGGGGCCGGGTGGAATCTTTCTTCTTGATCCTGAAACCTTTCAGATCAAGGGACCATGGGAAGCAGACCGCGGACCGCAATACCTGGCCTACGACTTCTGGTGGCACTTGGGACATGACACCATGATCACCAGCGAGTGGGGAACACCGGACATGGTGGAGAACGGTGTCAACCCGGAGCTGTTGCTGGGCGGAAAGTATGGGCATGCGCTCCACATTTGGGACCTGGACAAACGGCGCCACCGCGACGTCTTGGACCTGGGGGCGGAGTATCAAATGGCGCTCGAGTTGCGGCCGTCGCACGATCCCATGGAAGCTTACGGGTTCGTCGGAGTGGTGCTGTCGCTCAAGGACCTCTCATCCTCGATATGGCTATGGCATCACGAGGGCTCCAACGGCAACGGCTCCTGGAAACTCCGGAAAGTGATCGACATTCCCGCGGAACCTGCCCCGCCGGAGAAACTGCCGCCGCTCTTGCAGGGTTTCAAGGCTGTTCCACCGCTGCTCACGGACATTAACCTCTCGCTCGACGATCGCTTTCTCTATGCTTCCTGCTGGGGCACCGGCGAACTGCGGCAGTATGACGTGTCTGATCCCTTCAATCCCGTTTTGACCGGAACCGTGCAGCTCGGCGGTATCGTGCGGCGGCAACCGCACCCCGCAAGTCCGGGGCGCGCGCTGAATGGCGGCCCGCAGATGGTGGAGCTGAGCCGTGACGGAAAACGCGTGTACTTCACCAACTCGCTCTATCGGTCCT
Organism: Candidatus Angelobacter sp.; assembly: GCA_036522215.1. GTDB lineage: Bacteria > Acidobacteriota > Terriglobia > Terriglobales > Acidobacteriaceae > Angelobacter. The sequence continues at coordinate 4,671 of DATDGH010000577.1, forward strand.
GGGATGAGCAGTTCTATCCCGATGGAATTCGCGGCTGGATGACGATGATTGACGCCAATCCGGCCGGCGGTATGAAACTCAACTCGAAATTCTTTCTGGAGACGGAGAACTTCCGTCCTCACCAGGTCCACCTCCAGGGCGGCGATGCATCGTCAGATTCATATTGCTTCTCCTGAAAGCAGGTTGTTATGGACGAGATGACGATGACAATGTCGTGGGGCGTTCTCTTAGGGCTGGGGGCTTTCCACGGAATCAACCCCGGCATGGGATGGCTGTTCGCGGTGGCGCTGGGAATGCAAGAGCGCCGCCGCGGCGCAGTTCTCTCCGCCCTCTTGCCCCTTGGCCTGGGCCATGCGCTGGCGGTGGTCGCGGCCATCATCGTGGCACTGGTGGTAGGCGTCGTGCTCCCGCTGCAATGGCTGCGCTGGCTGGTGGCGGGGACGCTCGTTGCTCTCGGCCTGGCCCGTTTGTTCCGGCACCGCCATCCCCGCTGGGCCAGCATGCGCGTGGGCCCCGGCGCGCTTACGCTTTGGTCTTTCCTCATGGCTTCCGCTCATGGCGCTGGTCTCATGGTTGTGCCGGTGTTTCTCTCCATGACGGCGGCCAATGCCGGTCACAGCCACCATGGAATGCAAATGGCCATGGCCACGCCCGCGAGCGCCTTGCTTGCTACCGGGTTGCACGCCGTTGGCTACCTGCTGGTGACCGCTGCTGTGGCTTTCCTGGTCTTCGAGAAACTTGGAGTCGGCATCGTGCGCAAGACCTGGTTCAACCTCGATCTGCTCTGGGCGGTGAGTTTGATCGGCACGGGCCTCATCAGCGTTCTGCTGACCTGAAGTCTGCTTAGACCGTTTCAGGCAATAGCAATCTTGGAACCGCCAATCATGCTCAGTTTACAATCGAGGCCATGAAGCTCTCTCGTTCATTGCGCTGGTTTTTCTTTCTTGCTGGCGCCACAGCCACCGGTTTACTGATTTCTTCTCTGCATGGCGCAACACCGGAACAGCAGGCGGTCCTGGCGCCGGTAACGGCATTGTTTGATGGTATGGCGAAACGCGACGCAGATGCGATCAGGAAACCGTTGTTGACCGGCGGCACCATGGTGCTGATGCGGGACGGCAAGCCGACTCAGATGACTTTTGAAGCTTTTGCAGACCTGGTGGGAAAACCTGGAACGACGCACATTGAGGAGCGAATTCATAATCCGCTAGTGCGGATCGATCACGATCTGGCGGTGGTGTGGGCTCCGTTCGAGTTCCTGGTAGATGGCAAGGTGGATCACTGCGGAACCGACTTGTTCAATCTTGTTCGCACCGACGGTAAATGGCTTATTGCCAGCGTCGCGGATACCGGGCGGAAGGATTGTTCCGTCAGGTAGACTGCGTTGCGTGGAGCAATGTCCCATATAGAGGAATTCGAACCAGGCAGCACCGCAGAGGGGTCAGGCTGCAATCGGATCAACGGTCGCCATCTGTCTTTTTATCGGCATCAAGGTCCGCAACTTCATGCGGGCTTTATGCAGCTGAGACTTACTGTTTCCGATCGAGCAGCACAACATTTCCGCTATCTCATTGTGCTCGTATCCTTCTATATCGTGAAGCACAAAGATGATCCGATAACCGGGCGGAAGCCCTCCGATAGCTCGTTCCAAATTCATCCGGTCCACTGACCCGTGGAGAACATCATCCTTCATCCCAAATTCTTACGTGGGACCGTCTTCACCCGGCTGCGGCTCCAACATCTCCTGCAATGAGACTTCCAAGGGCCTTTTTTTGCGGAAATGCATCAGTACGATGTTCACCGAAAGGCGATGCAACCAGGTTGAAAATGCCGATTCACCACGAAATGACCCAATCTTGCGATAGAGCTGCAGAAACGCTTCTTGCGTGAAGTCTTCCGCTTCCGCGTAGTTGCCGCTCATGCGTAAGCACAGGGAGAAGATCCGGCGCTTGTGCCGGGTATAGAGTATTTCAAAGCACTTCATATCGCCTGCCTGGGCTTTGGCAATCACCTCAGGTTCAGTCATCACCAATGATCCGTTTTGAGGGACGCCTTTTTTAGGGATGGAAGCTGGTGTAATCAGTTGAAGGGTTTCACATTCTTTCAGATTCAGTCTGGTTTTGGGCAAGAGGTCTCTTTTCCTGGAGGTTAGACGCGACGAGATTAGACGCGACAATAATCAGTTGTAGGTCAGATGCCTTGCAATGGTCAGATGTTGCACGCGTTTGTGCAAAGCTTCAGCCTGCAGTAAAGAGCAGCAAACCAAACAATTCCGCTCTGCCCCGCAAGGCGGGGCCTGCGCGTAGCTCCCGGTATCGGAGTGGCGCGCATAAACAAATCGGCACACTATTTCTAAAACGATCTAAACCGTGCTTGACGCTTGATCGGGAAAAAAAACCGAAAAACAAGTGCCGCTTGCCTTTGGACTTACTCGACTGCGCACGCGAATCGAGCCGCCGAGACGGTCGACAATTCCCGAGGTTGTCCACAGACCCAGTCCTGTGCCTTGCTCTCCCTTGGTGGTAAAGAATGGCTCGTAGATATGCGTAGTCAGATCTGCCGGGATTCCGCTCCCATTGTCGACGAGGGTTATGCGTACACCCTGAATTGCAGGATTCCTCCAGTCGGAGGAGTTGCGGGCGCGAAGCGCAATGGCGCCTGCTTGAGGAACGGCATCCATTGCGTTGATGAGAAGAGTCGAGAACACCTGCCGAATCTCGCCAGGATAGCTTTGTATTGTTCCTGTCAATCGATATCGCCTGGTTACGGTAATCTGTTTGGCCTCAATCTGCTGGCTGTAGAGATTCAACATGCTTTCGAGCACATCTTCCAGATTTACCTCAGCCGCACTGGGCGTCGTTTCTCGATAAAAACCCAGAGACTGCCGTATCAGGTGCACAATACGGCCAAGCTCCTTCGCCGCCAGTGTGGCGTATTGCCGGTCCTGGTTGTTCAATTCTTGAGATTGCTGCAAAAGAGCCATCAGGTTCATGACGGCTTGAAGAGGATTATTGATTTCATGGGCCAGCGAGCCTGCCAAACGTCCGGACACGGCCAGCTTCTCCGATTTGATTAGAGCGGCTTCAGCGCGTTTGCGCTCGGTCATATCTTCGATGGCCAGTAGTATCATCGGCTCCCGATTGCTGGCTTGAAACAGTCTCCGTGCGTTGAGAACCATCTTCCTTTGCCCAATCTTCTCGAACTCGTGTTCCACTTCGAAATTCACCACTGCCTGGTCCTTGGGCAGAATTTGTTCCAAAAGCATGCGTAGTTTCGGAATGTTCCACTGTTCGTTGCCAATACGGTAGAGAAATTTATTTGCCGTCTGCTCTCGCGATACCTGGAAGATGTGCAGAAAAGACTCATTGGCGCTCATGACCCGCAGATCGGTATCAAGCACCAGCAGTGGCTGTCTGACGGTATTAATGATTGCATAGAAGAATTCACTTGATTTCTTCATTTGTTCGCCGGCAGCTTTGATTTCGTCAATGTCCTGTAATACCAGCACAACACCGTCGATCGCGTGATCGACTGTCCTGTAGGGAAGGATGGTTAAGGAATACCAGCGATCTCGCAGGTCTTGTACTTCTCGTTTTACGGATCGCAGACTGGTTAGCACCTCATCGATCACCAACTCCAGGTCGGACATTTTGATATTGAGCCGTATGTCCGAGATGGAGCGGCCTATGTCTGAGGGAGCCACTTTCAGCAGCTTGTCTGCGTTGGGAGTTAAGCGGCGTATGCGCAGGGTCCGATCCAGCATCACAACCGGAAGATTGGTGCTGTTTATAAAATTCAGCAGAGCGTTGCCTAAGTCGTGGAGTTCAGTGTTCTTATGACGAAGTTCATCATTCAGGGTGTTCAGTTCTTCATTGGCTGACTGAAGCTCTTCTTTTGAAGTCTCCAGCTCCTCGTTGGTGCTTTGCAACTCCTCATTGGCCGAGAGGATCTCTTCGTTGGCCGATTGAAATTCCTCCTTCAGTGCGTCTTCCGATTCCATGGCGGCTCGCAAAGCGTCCTGCGCGTCAACAAGTTCCTGCTTCAGCCGGCCTAATTCGTGCTTTCTATCCGCCCCCGCTTTGGTCCTGCCCTGCCCTCTGCCTTTGGGCTCGGACATTCCACGCGAAGTCACCTCTTCAAACAAGACGAGGAAATGACGCTCTCGTGCAGACGACTTTTTCTCTCCCAGCGGCGAAACCGAAATATTGAGAATGCGCTTACGCCCGTTTTCCTCAAACGGAATCGCGTCTCTCCTGGCGAGTACGCCCTTCTTCTTCGCCAGGTTGATTAAGCTGCGCAGCTCAATCGCAAGTCCATTTCGCGCCAACTTTAATAGGTTGAGAGTTGGCTTCCCCGGGGCCGGTTCCAGGTACGGCGTGGTTCGCCCACGGAAATGGACTACTTCGAGGTTGGCATTAATCACCACTCCGACAGGCGCGTAATTCTTGAGAATCAAACGGTCCGCCTCGACCTGCGGATCGACTTCAGGTTCGGTCGAGCCCTGAAGATCGCTTGTCTTGCCTGGGATGTCCTCGCCCTTAGAAGACGGATATGGCTGGGAAAAGTCGTAATGCAGGCGCGAGGCAACTGCCTTATTGGCAAAGATTTTGTGCTTTGCGTCCACGGTGGAAAACAGGCTCTGGAAGCCAGTGATGCCTTCCGCTTTGCCCAGGATCAGAAACCCCGAGGGCTTCAGGGCGTAATGCAGAATGGGCACGATTTTTCTTTGCAACGCCGTTCCCAAATAGATGAGAAGGTTGCGGCAGGCAACCAGGTTCATTTGCGAAAATGGCGGGTCAGCGGCCAGGTTCTGCTGGGCAAATATGCATAGGTCGCGGACTGCCTTGTTGACACGGTAACCTTCGTCCACCTTGACGAAGAAACGCAGCAAGCGCTCTGCCGACACCTCTTGCGCGATGCTTTCGGGATACACTCCGGCTCGCGCCTTGTGAATGCCTTTTTCATTCAAGTCCGTTCCGAAAATCTGGACCTGATAGCTGGAGGCCTTGTCGCCCAGGAATTCAAGCAGGGTCATGGCCAGAGAATAAGTCTCTTCACCTGTGGAGCAGCCCGGCGCCCACATTCTGATCGCGCCCTTGTTCACCTTATCCTTGACGATGGCGGGATAGGCCGTCTTCTTCAAAGCTTCGAAAGCCTCGAAGTCACGGAAGAAGGTGGTGACCGGGATCAGAACATCGTCATATAATTTCTCCGTCTCTTCCGCATGCTCTTTCAAATACCTCGCATATTCATTAACCGACTCCTTTTTGAGGATCAACATGCGCCGGAGTGCTCGACGCTGAATGGTGGCAGGCTTGTATTGGCTGAAATCCACTCCGCTCGACTTGCGCAATTGGTCGATGACCTTGGCAAAGTCTTCTTTGCGGGGGGGAGATTCAGCCTCGGCCTCGGCTTCGTCTTTGTCTTTGTCCGGGCCCTTTCTTACATAAGGATGACGATGGATCCGTTCCAGCTCTTTCGCAATCCCTTTCGGCGGCAGAACGAAGTCCACACACCCTGAAGCGATCGCGCTGTGTGGCATACCATCGTACTTTGCCGATGCCGGCTCCTGGGCGAAGGTAATGCCACCCTCGGCTTTGATCTCCTGCAAGCCCAACGTGCCATCCGCCCCCGTCCCCGAAAATACGATGCCAATCGCCTGGCCCTTTCGTTCTTCTGCCAGAGACCGCATGAAGAAGTTGACCGTGTGGTGCTGGCCTGGCTCTTTGCCGCGTGGCCCGAGCATGAAAACGCCGTCGCCAATTCCCATGAGTGCGTTAGGAGGGATTACATAGACCCAGTTGGGCCTGATTCTCATTCCTGACCGGACCTCGTCCACCGGCATTCTGGTTGTTTTGGAGATGATGTCGGCCAGCAGGCTGTGATGAGAGGGATCGAGGTGCTGTACCAATACAAATGCCATTCCCAAATCTCTTGGCAATGCGCGGAAAAAATCGGAGTAAGATTCTAGTCCGCCAGCCGACGCCCCGATTGCTACGACGGGAAAAACGCCGTTTGCAGTGGGCCTCCCTCTCCTGCCTTTTTCCTCATCGCGCGGTCCGGATTTGGGTGAGCGCGACTTCAATAAATTGTTCTCTGTCTGTCTGTCTGTCTGTCTGTCTGTCTCGCTCTGGCATGAGCCACCGGCGCGCGTCGTTTTCTGCCTGGGTTTGCCGTGGCATGTTCCTGGTCACCATCGAAAGCCTGAATCTATAACCGGAAGTTTAGCAAATCTGAGGCGTGGTGTCCCTCGTAACAACTTGATCTCCCGCGTTTCCGACCAGAATACGTTGATTCGTCTGCTTCTTGTAAATCGTCAAATGGCATAGTTCATTCCTGATAATTCGGTTTGTAATTCACTACGATGTCTATTGGGATCAAGTGTGTCTTGATGGACACGGAGCGTATCAAAATCAACACGCAGAAGTTTGTGAGGATTCAAAGGCCAATCGAATCGCCGGGCCTAAAGGCCAGAATCGATGGGAGCGATTCCCCGGACTAAAGTCCCGGGCTTCCACCTGTCTCGATCCAAAACTCTTTATGCAGCTAGCTTTAAATGTTGCTGCTCGTGCAACCATTCTTCAGCAGCTCACATCGCACTGCGCATGCCGATTACGATATCCGTGCCTGAGCGACACGCAAAGCGGATACACCTCCTGCTGCGCAAAGCTGTGGGTCGCGAACTTACCCCAGGGGAACAGAAATCTCTAGGACTCCCGGGCGCCGTTGTCTCGATCGATCAAGCCAAGTCGCGCCGGTCCTCCCTCAATAAGCCAAAAGCAAAGATCGCCCGCGGAGCTTAGCCGTGAAATTGACGGCTTAGTCTCAGCCCGCATCCGGGCTTCGATCATTCGCCGAACGGCAGCTTCTTCTATAGCATTTTCAGAAATAGTGTGACCTTTAAAAATGCAGCCTGGATGCGATTTATAAGGCGGTAGGGACCTCTCGCTCCGCTTCGAGGTAAACTAAAAAGACATAAACATCTCATGGCAAGAGTGCTACAATCCTGCCGGCCTACAATGAAGTACACACTTGGGATCCTGGAAGCCTTGCTGGCACTCGCGTTCCTGGCCACAGCCGTCTTCCAACTGTTACGCGGGAAGCCTGGCGCAACTGACCTGGCGTCAGCTCTAATTCTGATTGCCATAGGCCTGTGGCTGGCAAAAATGGCCGTCACAAATCTCCGGTCAAAGCCTTCGATGAAGCAATAATCCAAACGCCTCCCTTTTGGCTCAAAAGCCCCCAGCCCCTGTAAACAGAGCAGTTTTTGCCCCATATTTTGTAAGCCTTACCTGCCGGCCCGAAAAATCACCACCGTAATCCATTGGAACTAAAGAGATTCGGGAATGGTATGGATAATGCCTCTATTCCAGGCATATTTTCCGGGTTGACAGGCAACGAAAGGAGACATTGCGATGGTGCCTCGCCATCGGAATCAACGATCCAGTCCGCGGACATTTGTCGTTTGCCCGATATCTGTGAGCTTTGAATCATCTGTAGTCCACGGAATCGTCCGCGACATCAGCGCCGGAGGCATCTTCCTGTACTTAAACTTCAAGCTCCCACTGCATTCGGAAATCAGTTTCAGCCTGCGGCTTAGAGAGCAAAACGTCAGCGGCACGGGCGAGGTTGTAAGGATTGAAGAGCCCGCGCCAGGGGCCGCCATCGGAGTCGCAATCAAGATTTCCAGCTACGACGATAGAGTGGGGATTCCGATTGCAAATCACCTGCCGACTTAATAAGCCTATCCGTGTTTATCAGTGCCATCAGTCAGGCTTTGCGCCGCCCTGCGCTTGGTTCAGGGTGGACGGTTGTGGCGCTCGCGGCTGTTGTGCGCGAGCGCTGCTTTCATACGCATACTGCACCGCCATTTTGTAATACAGGATCACGTTGCGGAAGCCCTCCGGATTCTCATCCTTCTTATCAAAATTCTTCTGCGCCCACTCCCGGACGGTCTTGGCAATAATGTCCATGTCGTCCAGCTCTTTGTCCGGCTCGATCGAAGGCAGTTCGACAACCGCGTTCGGAGTATGGCCGCCCTCGGGCGCGGACGAAACAGGCACAGGTTTCTGTTGCATCAGCAGATCAACGGTTCGCAGCACCTTGTTGCGCATATCACGCCCGGGAACAACCAGGCCCGGGACACCGGTCCAGGTGGCAATCTGCTCCTGATTGGTAGGATCATCCATGATCGCGTTAATATAAGGATTCTTCCCAGAAGCGCCAAACTCAATCAGCTTTTCCCAGAACGCCTTGATCTCCTGCCACGTCATGGGGAAACTCTGATCAGTCTCGGGATAGGCATGGATATTGCCTTCCATCTCGTCCAAGCGCACGTAATTATTGCGATACTGTCCACTCTCATCGGTGCTGACGTTGATCCAGTCCTCCGTCATGTTTTCCTGCGCACAGGCAACTGCCACCTCGGCCGCGTGCGCATGCTCATCGCGGACGTTGTCCCAGAACAGGCTCAACTTGCCCATGGCGGTGGAAAGCTGTTGCTGCTGGCCACCCATGGTCTCGATGTGCGGATCTCCGGCCCCGCCAAAAATCTGCGGCGGGGTGCCAGAGATGAGCTGCGCAGTAAAAACCAGTTTGTCAGTGTAGGTATAGATGTTGGCATCGATCTCCGCCTTCACCTGAACAATGGCATCTTCCAGCCGGTTGCCCATAGCGGAGGCTGCCTGCTTCATCTTCACTGGGTTGAGTCGACCGGGAAGCATGGGCTGTGAGTTCAGGGCTTCTCCATCAATCAGATTGGAGTTGTAGAGCACCATGCCGGCAGCAATCCGGTCCATATATTCATGCGTGATGTTGGCCACATCGTTGATGCGTTCCTGCAGCGGAATGGCGGCATCGCCCACCGCTGGTGGATACAGGCCGAATGTCTCCTGAATGGTGCCCGCCCAAGTCCATTCATCCGTCAGCTTGGCCTCCCTCGCCTCCAGAAACAGGTCTCCGACGTTCACCAGCAGGCAGCCCTTGGGAAAAATCTTCTTCAGCTTCCTGGCTGTCTCCTGGTTCTCAACGTAGTTGAAGGCCCAGGACTGTATCCAGGTACGCGATAGCGTCGGCATCAGGTCTTGAATAAAGTTGGAACGCCCACCTGATTCGGAGTAAACCATCTGCCGCGCCGTGCGCTCGTTCTGGGCTTCGGCCAGCATCGGCCCCAGCGTCGTCCGCAGCGCCTCCCAATGCTTGGGATACGACGCTCGCAACGAAGCTATGTCCACCTCCTCCTCTACATTAAGGATAGGTGTCTCCCGCAAATTCTTGGCGTAAGGCGCCGCATCTACCATCAGCGCCGAGTACAAGGTCATGGCGACCATGCCGTTCGGCATCTCCTGCTGCTCGGTGATCACCGGAACCTGCACTTGCTCCTCTGGAAAGAAATCGCTGTCCGATAACGGGTTTCTGCACATGGGACATATGCAAGATCGGGTCACCTCCACCCCGCCACGCGTAAAACCACCGCGAGTCGGGGACCCCGGGGTCATCGGGTCACCCCACCCCATCCCACGCAAAACCGGCGCGGGCTGGGGACCCCGGTCATCGGGTCGTCGGGTCATCTGAACCCCATCAACCCCAACACCGTTCTGCTTCTGTAATTTGGGAATCATGGAATCTAGCTTAGAGATTCCATCTATGCTTGACTGCGTCCCGCAGGTACGACAGGCAAATCTTTGTGGCAGCGCCGTGACCTGCTTCAGCTCGACTACCGGCTCCTTGTGTGTTCCTGCCCGATCGGAATCCACGATGTAGCGAGTATGACGAAAATAGGATCCGGCCATCCACAAAAACAGCAGGCCTTGTTTGTGCAGGCTCTTGATATGGTTCTGCCGCTCGATGATTTCCTGCACCCGCGACGCCGCTTTGGCCGTGGCAATGTCTTCTTCCCGCTCCGCATTTTCCGGCAGGAACCGGGTCTTGGGCACCTGCGCAGACAATCCAGCGACAAAGGCAAATCCGAGCATCTGGTAAAAGTTGGTGGCGAACTGGTAGAGGGTCAGATCTTCGTTTCCGGAATCGCCGCCGGAGAATGTGGCTTCCAAAGCGTCAAACCACTGGAAGCTGTCCGGGTCAAAGCTGATGAAGTGATTGCCCTTGAAGAATTCGTAGGCTTTCAGGGCCCTCTTCACAATCATCCTGCGCCGCAAAAACCACGACTGCTTGTACTTACGGACCAGATCGATCAACTCCCGCTGTTCCTCGTCGCTCAATTCAGGGTTCGCTGCCGAGCGCGGCTGACCTCCAGGTTGCGCGCGGTCGTTTTCCGGCTGAGCATCGTCTGCCGTGCGCTCCTGGCCGTGGAGATGATGTGGCCTCTTCAGATTAATAGATAAGGATTGTTGTGGTTCCATTTTGATTTAGTTTTCACAATTCATGAATCACAATTACAAATCAGAATTCAACGTCTTCCTGCCTTCACTCCATCCATGTGCGCAGTGTTCAGTTCATTCATTACTTCATCCCGTTGCCGCTCCGCTGTCTTTGCCGGACGAACTTTTCTCAGCCATCTTTCTTCGGCCAGCCGGTCCATCCGCCGCATGATCATGCTGGGAAGCCGGGCAGGAATGGTTTCGAATTTGCCAGCTTCTTTCGACGGTTCAGAAGCCTCCGTCTGTTGTGGGGCTTGCGCCGTTGCGGTAGCTTGTCCGACGGATTCCTGGAACACAGTCGCGCCAATTCCCAGCAGGCAGATTTTGTCCCACAGTACGCGCCGCTCGGCTTCAAGCTCAGCAATGCGCCGGTCCCGGTATCCAATTTGTGTGTTTTTTTCCCGCAACATGTCGTCAAAGCGGGAACGAGAAATGAAAGACATAGGCAATAGGTAAGAGGGAACAGGTTACAGATCTAAATAGCTTGCCCCAGATGCACGCTGAGCAATTCAGATTACAGAATATGATGACGGTTATATCCAGTACCGTATTTGACCGTCATTGTGTGTCAATGGAGACACGCAGTTCCTCATGCGGAATCTCGACCTTCGGCCCGCAACCCTGATCCGCGTGCGATAGTTCAGGTATGATCACCAACCCGCGCTGGTCGAAATACATTTTCAGGGTAGTATCACTGTTGAAGTCTTCCGCGTCGCATTCATCGCTGGATTTCACGTAGCGGCTACGATAAAGCTGCAGCAGCAGGGAATGCACAGGCCCGGCGGGAACGACTCCATGTTCGAGAATCGCGCTCTCGTGCTGCACGCGAAAAATATCTTTCAGATCAAGCACCCTGCCGGTACGCATGTCGTATGCTAGTGGCTCCGTTACCACATCCGAATGGGGGCCGCCACAATAGTAAGAGGATTCCTGGACAATGCTGAGGATAGTATCTGTGAAGGCTGCAACTCGCAGTTTCTGCTCCCATTCTCCTCCGCGAAAATCAATTCCCTGGAGGCAAAAGGCGGCGTCAAGGCGAGCTCTTTCCAGGTGGCGCGACAAATCCTGATTGACTCGGTCCATGATCGTTACGTCAGGGTAGGTTGTAAGGTGCGGCAGGCTGATCTTGAAACGCTCATCGGTCTGCATAATGTAGCCAATTCGTTCGTTGACTCTGACTTCAGTGCTCGTCCGCAGCGGAAAATCCAGTAAGAGGTCATAATAAGCCCGGTCTGGAGCATGCCCGGCAGGATCCGCTGAACTAAGTCCCGGGTCAAATCCAGTGGACACGCGAGTCAAAGATATATTCGTCGCCGAGGCAGGTGCATCCATTCGATCTCGCACATCACACCTGCAGAAGAAACCGGTCGCCTTATTTTCCTTAAAGCAGAGCCGCCATTCCGCACCACTGGGCTTGCCATCTTGATACTCCTGGAAACGGAAACTGCCATCCGCCAGGATGCTTCCTTCCACCAGAATGGCTACCCCGTGACGTCGATAAAAATAGCGGCCTTCGATTGGTTGGTCGGGACCGTTCCCATCGTTAAAGCAAACAACGTTCCAGCCCGCCTGAGCTGGCACTTCAGTGCATGTATGGTCATTGCGATGAGGATCAACGGCGCCAATCTCTAACACAATCTGCTGTCTCCCCATTGCGCCTTGATACACCCCATCAATCACAACCGTTGGGATGGATTGTGCCGGGGCTGCGCTATAGAACCAGCAAGCAATCCCGAGAATCTGAATGCCTACTCTGTACATTCTTGATCTCCCATGTTTTCGCAGCCTCCAACGCCAGTACATTAAGCAATTGACGTTCCACGGTTGCGGGTCGTCGAGCGCAGACTTTGCACCGTCACTTGTGTCGTGCCGGACACGACTGGGTGGCGAAACTAGATCATTGAGATTGCCGGTACCGGGCAATATAACGACGCCCTGCTTGAAAAGGCTTCCTGATGGCAAAGACGCTGGTAACCGGTACCGGTTTTACCAGTTTTGGACTGAAGGCATGTGTAAGCACAGACACGCATGTGTCAGGGTTGACGCAAATAGGACTGCTGCTGAATCATTTCGCCACATTTGAGCATGTCAGTCGCGAAGCGAATGGCCTACTCACAGCGGGGATGCGGAAGAGTTAGACCCTCGGCGCCTAAGCCGTCATTGTAATAGCGCGCTGCCCCTGGGAGCAGGTCGCAAACACTCGCGCAATCACCCTTTTTGCTGAGGCATTTGAGATTGAAATCCTCGCCAGCGTGCCGCTGATCATCGGTAGCCCGAATGCTGATCCTGGCATCGAGCGATTCCAATCGATCCGCGTGCGGAAAGTTAGTCCAATTCACGAGAAAATCCGGCGATCTATCACGGGTAGGATCAAAATTTCGGAGGAACTGTTTTTCCTGTGCCTCATCGACTCTTGGAATCTCCTCGAATAAAGTCCAAGTAGCCTCATGCCAAAGTTGTCCTGCTTCAGGGTCTTCAACCGCAATCTGCGCACCGTACGAGGTGACTGTGCTTTTCTCGATTACAATCCAGCCGCGCGCCTCCCACACGTGAATACCAAATTGACTTAAAAGGCGGTGACCAAGAACGGTGGTCAGAGCAGTGTTTGCATCAATCCACGTTATATGCATCTCCAGCATGCATTGATCGCGAGTGCAAGACGGGAATTCGGTCGGCTGTTTGGCGTCGTACCTCGTCATAACACGCGTGGCCTCATCCAACGAACTGACTCCTGGCTTGAGGGTCTGAATGTCCATGAGCATCTGCTCGAGTCTGTGCACCCTGGCAGTAGTCTGAACTTTGAGGCCAACATAAGATCTCAGTACCAAAGCCAAAAGCGCCAGGAAGATCGCTACAGAGAGAATCACCACAAATCTTCGCTGCCCCCTGGATGAACGCGATTCGAGGTTCCCCGGTTGCTGCAAGGGCGCAATCATACCAATCGTGCTTGCAATTCGGGTGCCAGTTATAGGCGGCATAATTTTTGGCGGTTTTGAACTTTCTCCTTGCATTCGCCCTGAGTTTCTGCGATAAAAACAAAGCGGGCCGCGCCAGTGCGAGAACACTGACGCAGCCCTAACCACTCATGCACTCGGAGGTGCACAATGGCTGCATCTAAAGTTAAACCCCTGTCGGTTTTCAAGCAACCGAAGTTCCCCGTGTATCAATCCTTGTACAACCTGAATGTGGCGTTTCAATCCATCGCCCAGGAAATCGAACAGCTTAAGGATGTTGAAGTGATCCCGGCGGCTAAGCTGAGACTTTACACGGCAACTGCTGAGGACCTGAGGTCGGCGATGAATCATTACCTTATGGAGGTTCTGCTGTTGCGGGAAGACAAAGACTGGAACCGTTACGGAGAAGAACTCCGCAAATTGCAGGACAGGCTAAGAGCTAAGCGTAAGTAAACTCAGTGCGAACAAATTCACCCGCCAGCGATGGCGGGTTTTTTTGTTTTTAGCCGCCAGCAATTCAATGTTCCGCAAACACGGGTTCAATGTTACCGTTTTCGATGTTGAAAGTGACTTCTGCATCCCATTACCTTTAGATTCATTTTATGCCGCCTTCAAAGATGAGGAATGAGCGATCCCATTCTTTATCGCTTTTCCTTTTGAAGTTCACTTTGTGTTTCCCCTGTAAGGCATCTTCAAGCCAAATGTCCAGTTTCAAGTCTCTGCTATTTACATCACGCTGATTTACCTGCTTCAATTCGATGCGTAACCAGCCGCGATAGCCAATACCTCTTTGCTGCGCGGGCGGGCAAAACCGGTGTATAGTTAGTGCGGTTTTTGAACGC
>DATDGH010000578.1:0-3221 GCA_036522215.1 Candidatus Angelobacter sp.
GCATACAGATGCATCGCATATTTTCGAGCGTGGCGCCGACTGGGGCGCCACTGCGCTGGCCTGCAACCGTGTTGCAGAGCTCGTGCTGGCCAGCGCTGCAGCCGAACTGGAAGGCGATCTGGTGGATGCCATCGCCCGCCGTATTCCCCGACATGCACTGCTCTTGCGCCGTGATGAGGTGCTGCGCATCCTCGGGCAGGAAATAGCGGACGAGGAGATCGTCCGAATTCTGTCTCGCCTGGGCTTTTCCGTCTCATCGCGTGATAGCGCGGAACTTAAAGCCCTGATTGCCAAGGCAGCGGAAGTCCCGCAGGAATTCCGCGAGTCGATGCTGGCCAACGCAGACAAGAAAGCCTGGATTGTCGATCCACCCATGTGGCGGCTGGATGTAGAACGGGAGATCGACCTGATCGAGGAGATTGCCCGCATCTATGGCTACAACAAATTTGCCAATACCCTTCCAGCATTCGGCCAGGGGGTGATTGAACTGCCCCATGCCACCAAAGAGACCCGAGTGCGTTCCACGCTGCTCGGGTTGGGATACAACGAAGCCATCTCGCCGACGTTTGTCTCGCCGTCTGATGCAGGTGCTTTCTCAACGGCAGTTCCGGTCCCGCTCGCCAATCCGTTAAGTGAAGAGCAATCCATTATGCGTACTTCACTGGTTTCAGGCATGCTAGGGATGCTGGCATGGAACCTGAATCGCGGGACGACAGACGTGCGGCTGTTCGAAATGGGGAATATGTTTTTTGCGTCCGCCGAAGAGAAAACGGAGGAACGCAGGATGATCTGCCTGGGCGCAACTGGGAATGCGGTCGACTCCAGGCCACATGGCGCGAGCCGTCCGTTGAGCTTCTTTGATTTGAAGGGCGATATAACAACGCTGCTCAGCGAATTCGAACTCTCTGGATCTCAATTGCGGCAGGGCGCGGCGGAATATTACCATCCGGGCCGTTCGGCCCAGGCAGTCGCGAATGGAAATGTCATCGCACAGTTCGGACAAATCCATCCTGACGTAACCGCAGCCCGCAAGATCAAACAAGAGATTTATCTGGCAGAGGTCTACCTGGACCGTCTCTTCCAACTTCCTTTGCATGTCCCGCGGTACCAGCCACTGTCACGCTACCCTGCCGTGGAGCGGGACTTCTCGTTCGTGTTCAGCGATTCCGTGACCTTTGCCCAGATCCACTCTGTTGTGCAGGGACTCAACATCTCCGACCTCCAATCCTTCAAGCCCGTAGAAATTTTCCGGGGCGGTTCTGTTCCTGAGGGAAAATATTCCGTGCTGCTGCGCGCCCAGTTTCAATCGGCGGAACGAACGCTGCGTGACGATGAAGTGGCGAACTGGTCAGCACAGATCATCAAAGCCTTGGAAGGCATGGGCGGAACCCTGAGAAGTTAGCGCGTCTCAATTGCTGGAAAAGAGTTAGAATTCCGCCATGTTGACCCGCCGTGGTTTCTTCAAGGCTGCCGGATTGGGTGCTGCGGTAGCGGCATCCGCGAGTTTTCCCAAGGAATTGCTGGCCTGGGGTGAGCCCGCGCGCGTTCCACAACCGGGCGGCCCGATTCTGCTGAACAGCAATGAGAACGCCTACGGACCATTTCCCAGCGTCCTTGCCATAGGCAATCCCTTTCAGGATGTGAACCGCTATCCCGACCATCACAGTGACCTTCTCTCCGAGCGTCTGGCGGCTCTGCACAAGGTTGGGATCGAACAGGTAGTGACCGGCTGCGGTTCCACTGAGATCCTGCGCATGTGCGCCAATGCCTTCACCGGACCCGGCAGAAGATTAATCATGGCGGCTCCGACGTTTGAGGCGATCGACAGCTACTGCACCGCCGTCCACGCACAGGTGATCAAGGTTCCATTGGCAGCCAATTTTGCGCACGACGTGGGCGCCATGCTCCGGGCCGCCGGTCCGGATACAGGCCTGGTCTACATCTGCAATCCCAATAACCCCACCGGCAACCTGACTCCTCGGCGCGACCTGGAAGATTTCATCGGCAAACTGCCAAAGAACACTTACGTGTTGATGGATGAGGCCTACCACGATTTTGTCGGCGCCAATCCTGACTATGTTTCATTTCTTGAACGCCCGCTGAACGACAATCGAGTCATTGTCGCCAGAACCTTCTCCAAGATTTACGGCCTGGCGGGGATGCGATGCGGATACGGAATCGCTGCGAAAGAAACTGCCAGGCAGATGCAGCAGCATCGCTTGCAAGACAGTCTGAATATTCTGGTGATGCGGTGCGCCTTGACCTCTCTGGACGACTCGGGCGCCCATCAGGTGGCGAAGCAACGCAACGCCGCCGACCGCGACGAGTTCTTCCGCCAGGCAGTAGCCCGTAAACTGCGAACGATTCCCTCTTCCACTAACTTTGTCATGATGGGCGCCAACCGGCCCATCCGAACACTGATTGATCATTTTCAGCAGAACAACGTCAGCATCGGCCGCCCCTTTCCTCCCATGGACACTTATGCGCGCATTTCTTTAGGCAAACCCGAAGAGATGAAAGAGTTCTGGAGAGTATGGGACTTGCTGGCTTAGAGTGCCGTTAGTTGTTGGGCGAGTAGACCTTCATCTTCTGCCGCATTTCCACACCTTTGTGCGTTATACTGCGCTCACGAGCACATTCATTTCATAAAGGAAACTGCACTCATGTCAGTGAAGGTAATGCGCGAACTGGAAAACGATAGTGAGAAACCGACTTCTGCCGAAGATTTCCCGGCCCTGGAAGAGAAAATCTATAAAGCAATCGAAATGCTCAAATCGGCGCGCGAAGCCAAGGCTGCGGCCGAGCGTGATGCCAATCGTCTGCGCGAGCAGTTGGAGCAGCGTGAAGAAGACCTGGAGGTGCTGCGGTCAGAGGTGATTACTCTGCGCAAGGAACGCGAAGAGGTGCGCGGGCGAGTGGAGAAGATGCTGAAGCAGATCGACCAGTTAGTCACCGAGGCTGGAAACGCATGATTGCTCACACCATGGTGACAACCCAATTCGCACTGGATGGCTACGAAGTCAAGCGCAGCCTGGGGATCGTGCGCGGCATTATTGTGCGGTCACGTTCGGTGCTGGGGACGATCGGGGCCAGCCTGCAGACCCTGGTGGGCGGCAACATCACCTTGCTCACGGAATTGTGCGAAAAAACGCGCAACGATTCTTTCGAGCTGATGCTGCAACATGCCGCGCAGATTGGGGCCAATGCTGTGGTGGGCGTGC
>DATDGH010000579.1:0-9785 GCA_036522215.1 Candidatus Angelobacter sp.
AGCAGATTCTTTGCCCAGTTTCTTTGCCGCCAGTTCTTCCAACTGAATCACGGTTGGGTCTTCCCGATAGCCATCATCGCCCAATTCTGCGCTGACAATGGCTGCCAACATTTCCGCTGTCGGAAGGGTAAAGGTATCGCTGCGGAGATTAATCATTTTTACCTTCAAGTCTGGACAGGTCTGAACTGTGGTTACAGATGACTGTCCGCGCCGGCATAGGCAATGGTTCCATATGATCTCTGAAGATACGCCAGCGGCATTCTCTCTGTGGCCAATACGTGCAAGACGCGGCCAATGATTACAACATGGTCTCCAGCAGGAAGGATGGTGGCGATCTGACATTCGAAAGCTGCCGGGACATTACACAGTACCGGAACACCAGTGAGCCCGGGATACCATTCCACTCCGTTAAAACGATCGGCCCAAGTCCGAGCAAATTGCCGGGACAGGTCCTGCTGCTCCGCATTCAAAACGTTGATACCAATATATTGGTCGACGTGCAAATACTCTTGAATCCGTGAGCGTTGATCAATGCAGATAAGGACCAGAGGCGGATCCAAGGACACGCTGGTAAATGAACTCAAGGTGATTCCATGGGGAGTGCCTTCGGGTGACACGACGGTGGTAATCGTCACGCCCGTGGGAAAATTGCCACATGCACGGCGGAACTGCTCCAGATCAAACGCGTAGGACTGCATTGGGGTTCTTTGCCTCCTATTCCGTTAGCAAAGGTCGAAGAGTCAGCAATCTGTGTGGTTGCATCAAACCTCCGACCACTCCCGCCAGACTCCTGGCAACTAGTGAAATCAGTTGCTCCCGATATTGAAGGATGAAAAAGTGGTCCCCGGGCAGAACATTCATGGAAAAAACACCTGTGGTTTGGTGTTTCCAGAGGCGTATGGCTGAGAGAGCTGTCCCCGGATCCTTCATGCCGCCGAACGCGGTAATCGGACAACTGAGAGGCGGTTCTTTGCGATGAATGTAGGTCTGGCAGACCTGAAAATCTGCTCTTATGATTGGCAGCAGGAAGGCCAAAGCCTCAGGATTCTCCAGAATTTCTTCCGGTGTTCCGTTCAAGCGGCGCAACATAGCCACAAACTCATCGTGCGGCAGGTCATATTCCCTTTTCAACTCGACGACTTCGGGAGATCTCCAGGCTGAGATGAACAAATGGACAGGTTCCAGATTGTATTTCCTTCGCAGAAACCGTGTTAACTCAAAAGAGATAAGAGCGCCCATACTGTGTCCGAAGAAAGCAAAGGGACGGTCCAGATACGGCAGCAGTTTGGGAGCGAGGGACTCAACGATGGCGTCAGCGTTTGTCATCAGCGGCTCACCGAGCCGATGCCCTCTTCCTGCCAGTTGGATTGGACATACTTCGACAGCCTCCGGCATCTCCTCGCCCCATCCGCGATAAAAAGTACTATTCCCGCCGGCATAAGGGAAACAAAACAATCTGAGAGAGGAACTGGGATCCAAGGGCCGACTAAATGGAGTCGAACTGGCGTTTGTAGCCATTCTTTTATCCTTCACTAACTGACTGCTGCCAAAGCCGAGGTGGTTTGGGTCCTGGTGGTGATTGGATCCAACTCGATCCAGTGTTCATAAGCGGGGTCCTGGCCACACGTAATGGCCTCAAAGACCTGACGAATTCGCCGTGTAACAGAGCCTTTGGCCGCGGCGGTTCCGATCAAGACGCCCTCAATCTCGCGGATAGCGACGATTTCGACGGCGGTGCCAGTGAAGAATGCTTCCTGGGCCGTAACTACATCTTGCAGGGTGAGCGTTCGCACCTCGACTTCAATGCCCAGAGCGCGCGCAATCGTGATGACTGAGTCCCTGGTAATTCCCATCAGAATGGAAGATTCCTGGTCGTTGGTAACCAGTTTGTTGTCCTTAACCAGAAAAATGTTCTCTCCGGGTCCCTCTGCAACGTTGCCGAACATATCCAGCAGAAGCGCTTCATCGTAACCGTTCTTCACCACGTTCTGTGCAGCCAGAATTGAGTTGAGATACTGGCCACATCCCTTGGCTGTAGTGGGGAGCATGGAGCAGTGGATTTTCCGCCAGGGCGAAATACCGACGCGAATGCCGTTACCGGATTGTTCTTCCCCAAAGAGGGTGCCCCAGGCCCACGCGGTCACCGCAACCTGCACAGGCCATTTCCGAGAAGTGAGACCCAGATCGTTGACGCCATACCAGCAAAGGGGGCGAATGTAGCTATTACTAGTAAGGCCATTCGCATCGATTACCTGAAAGACCGCCTCAGTCAATTGCAGCTTTGAGTATGGAAGGCCCATTTCATACGCGGCGGCCGATTCAAAGAGCCGGTCCAGATGGGCCTGGAGGCGAAACACACCTGGTCCCTTGTTCGTCTTATAAGCACGGATACCCTCAAAAATGCCACTACCGTAGTGGAGGGCATGGGAGAAAACGCTAGTTGTTGCATCCCTCCAGGGGACCAGGCGGCCATTGAGCCATACCCAATCGGCCTGCGTGAAAAAGGCTGGCTTGGTTTGCATCTCTTGTTTCCTCTTTTGAATTTATTCAGTTCTGAGCGTGATGTACGGGTCAATACGAACGGCGCGGAGCGCCGGGACTGCACTTGCTGCCAGCGCAACACAGGTAAGTAATACGGAGACTCCAACAAATGCAACAGGGTCGGCAGAGCCAATCCCAATGAGCAGACTTCTGATGCCTTGGCTCACAACAAAAGCCAGCAGCAAGCCCACACTCACGCCAACAATCACCAGCCTAAGTCCCTGCTTCAAGATCATCAGCAGGACCTGATATCTTTGTGCGCCGAGCGCCATGCGAATGCCTATCTCCTGCGTACGCATACTGACGCCGTAAGACACAACGCCATAGACACCGACCACAGCCAGAGTGAGTCCCAACAACCCGAAGGCTGCCGCGAGTCCTGCTCCCAGCCGGAATATAAAGAACCCATTGAGCCCGTTCATGGCGTCTTTCATGGTCCGCACATCGAACAAAGGCAATTCCGGAGCAAGAGAGCGAATCGCTGTCTCCACCTCAGTAGTCAGAAGCTTCGGCTGTCCGACAGCACGCACTTGCAATGTCCTGGCCGAGATGTAGTGCTGAGCAAGAGGCAAGAAAAAGAAGGCTTCCTGATCGTCCGTTATATCCACATATTGAGCATCTTTTGTGACTCCCACTACCTCAACCAATGGCGCGGAGGTGCTATTCAAGGCAAACCGTTTGCCGATGGCGTCTTCATGGAGCCAAAGTCGTTTGGCCATGGTTTCATTCACAATAGCGACTGCGGGTGAGGTCGGATTGTCCGCATGCGTGAATTGCCGCCCTTTCACGAAGGTGATCCGAAGATTGTCAAAATATTCAGGGTCTACGCTGTTGTAGTAGACGGCTGGAGGGCGCTGACCGGGTGCAGCGACTTGCCCCTCGCGATAGATACCCGCTGACTCATGAATGTAGCCAAACGGCACCGAGGTGCAAAGACTAGCGGACTGTACCCCCGGAAGCGCTTGCATACGCGATTCAAGTTCCTGATAGAAACCCTTGGTGCGCGCCTGATCGTAGCCTATCTCACGTGGATCCATAGTTAGGTTCAATAAATGATCCGGCTCGAATCCAAGCTTCATTTGCTGGACCTTGCCCAGGCTTCTTACAAACAGACCGGCAATAATCAGCAGGACCAGCGAGATTGCAATTTGAGAAACAACCAGAGAATTGCGCAATGCGCGTACCCAACCGCCGGTGGAAGTTCCTCTGCCCCCTTCGTGGAGAACTTTAGCGATGTTTACTTTAGGCCCCCCCGATGCAGACGTTATTCCCACCAATACTCCAGTCAGGAGAGTAAGAATAAAACAATAAGTAAGAACCCTCCAGTCGATGACCAAATCCAGATTGATAGGTAAATCCAGTTGACTCCGCAGAGACTGGAGCAAGGTACACCCGACCTGGCCAAAAACAATCCCAACTGCACCGCCCAGCAGAGCCAGAACTATGCTCTCTACCAGAGACTCCTTTATCAAGACTGATCTGGTAGCTCCCAGCGCTGTCCGAATGGCAACTTCCCGTTGGCGTCCGATAGCGCGGACCAGCAATACATTCATAACATTGACACTCGCCACAACCAGCACCAAGCCAGCAAGACAGAGAAAAAATATTCCTACAAAAGGCAGAACGCTCGAAGTATCCGCCCCGGTGCGTACCCGCAACTCCGGGAACAAGCGCACGCTGAGAACTCCATTTGACGTTGGATACTGTTGAGCTAAACGCTGCGAGACTACGTTGAGAGCAGCCTGCGCTCTTCCCACGCTGCTCTCCGGCTGCAAACGCCCTAACACTTTCAAATTACGGACCTCCCGCCTGGTCCAAAAAGAGATGCTCTCAGTGCCTATGCCAGCCGTGCTCAGAGGAAGATATGCATCCGGCTCGAGTGACAAAGACGGGCCGTGAAAGGACTTTGCTGCGACGCCGATGATGGTGAAGTTATGGCCATTGACGGTCACACTCTTTCCGATCACATCAGGATTACTGGCGAACCGTCTATGCCAGTAGGAATATCCCAAGACCACCAGATTATCTGCGCCAAGTTGTTCGCCTTCTCCCGGCGTGAAGACGCGGCCAACTTCAGGCTTAACGCCAAGCATGGAAAAGAAATTTCCGGTGACATATTCGGCCACAGCGCGGTCGGCTTTGCCATCACTACTCAGTCCTATAAGGCTGGGTTGATACGCAAGCATGTCCTTCAAGGCATTTGACTGGCTGCGAAAATCGAGGAAATCTGGATAGGAAGTGCCCAGGAATTCTGATGTGTCCTTGTTCTGCTGGAGCATGACCACGATCTGGCTGGGATCTTCCACCGGCAAGGGGCGGAGGAGCATCGAATTAACCACGCTAAACATCGCGGTATTGACTCCAACACCCAACGCAATGGTTACGATGATCAAGCCCGCAAACCAGGGCTTGGTCTTGAACATTCTGATTATGGATCGTAAATTTCGTCGGATCACAAGTAACTCCTCTTTTTTCAGCTAACCAGCAATCGTTACACCAGACGCGGATGTAACTTCAGCATAGGTCCGTTGTCCCCACTCCATCCAGGACCACTCGGGACCCGCGTCTAAAGGATTCTCAACCTCACAGGGTTCCTTAGGCAGTTCTGCCATAGCCAGACGGTTATCAAAGAGATATCTATCGTTATAGATGGTTTCTACATAACGGTGCCCGTCGTCGGGAAAGATGCAGACTACCTTGGCTTTAGGGTTTCTTCTCGCCCAATTGGACGCAACCAACCAGGCAGCGCCGCTGGTTCCACCACAGAACAGGGAAGTTTTCTGGTGGAGCAGTCGCGTGGCCTTATAGGCCTCAGCTGCTGTGACCCAATGGACCTGATCAAAGATGGTGTGATCGAGGTTCTGGGGAAGGAGACTATTACCAAGTCCCCGCAATTGTCGTGGACCATCGGGCTGGCCGAAGAGCACGCTGCCAAAGGTATCTATACCGATGGCTGTCAATGATGGGTAGAGCGCACGCAGGTAGCTGGTGGTGCCACACATCGATCCGCCCGATCCCACGGTTCCCACAAGGCAATCAATTTGTCCCAAAGATTCCACGAGCTGTCCGGCAAACATGCTGTAAGCGCCGGGATTGCAGGGATTGTGATATTGGTTGACCCACCAGTGGTCCTCTTCTTCCGCCTGAACTTCTGCAAGGCGATCCAAGCGCGCTCTCTGGTAGCCGCCCTCAGCCGATGGGGCAGGCACGATCTCGACCCTGGCGCCAAGGTCTTCCAGACGCCGTTTCAGAGCGCCATCGCATGCGTAGTCTGACACAATCACCAGCCGGTGGCCCCTGAGATTGCAGACGATCGCCAATCCCAACGCCATATTTCCCGAGGAACTCTCCACGATAAGAGACTGGGAGGCGATCCATCCTTCCTCGCGAGCCCGCCGAATGCAAAACTCAGCGGGAAAGAGCTTCATGAACGGGAATACCGCTGCGAATAAATTTTCTTCAAGCGGAATCAGGCGAGGTTGATAGGAATTCAGAATTGCTGCTTCTGTCTGTTGACCCATGATTCAATCACCATTATATAAAGTTATGTTTGGAATCTAACGATCTTATTGATACCAATTGACCTTAGTTCTTTCCCGATTTGGACTACCTTCTCTTCAAGCAACAGGTCGCGAGGATTCAGCAAGATGCAGACAACCGTACCTGAATGAGCCACAGCTATGCCCAAGGCATTCGTCGTCCTGGCGATTGCCCGAATCTCGGAAAACATTGGCTTCGGCAGGAACTCCTGATTGATGATGGCGCTGGCGGTTGCCACGCGCGCGATCAGGGCGATGTCACCCTCGCGGATGCCCCTGCGCAGGCCGGCAACAAGCGTATGAAAGCACTGGACCTGCCGCCAGGTGTATACCGCCGGGGGAAAATCAAGAGTGTAGACAGCACCATTGACTTCGGCATCAAACCCCAGCACCTCCAATTTCGGCATTGCCATACCAAATCTCTCGATGACAACTCCTTCACGGTGGGCAAAGAGGACGGCGTCTTTGAACATGAAGTTGTCGCTTGCTATTTCCGCGTCAACCACTACTCTTGCCAATTCTTCCTCAGTAAGAGATTGGCCAATTGCGTCCGTAGCGGCGAGCGCGGCAGCAACACAATCTGCAGTAGAGCTGCCGTATCCTTTTCCTTCCTCGATGTTGGTTTCCACAATGAGCCGGCCGCCGATAGAATCCAGGCCGAAGCGTCCCAGCGTAAGTTCGACAACCCTCCTGACCTTTTGTTTGTGTGACGGCTCAACTTCCAGTCCGCTTTCATAAGAAGGTCTGAACGTTACCCTGGAATGAAGAAGATTGCACGGTAAACTCAAGAGGAACCGACGCTTGTGAAAGCTTTTGTCCTCAAGCTGTCCTTGCAGTATTTCTCCGTGCTGACCTACACTGATTCCCGTGCCAGTGGCCAAAGGAAAGGGATTGGCCTGGATTCCGGGATAGGTTCTGCTTAGAATCTCAGGCGACACAATGGTTGCTGCACCGTTTGTCCAGGAATTAGTCAACTGCTTTGCGGTATGGCTCATAAGAGTCTGGCCTCTTGGGTTTGTAAGAGATTAGTGTTTGGACTTATTTCGGGGATGTTGCTGTGCTTTTCTGAGAAGCACCGAGCAATATTTGTTTCGATCGGCGTCCTAGATCACCATTTCGTTCAGGGCTTGGCCTTGACACTGTTGGTCTTCGACTATGCGACCGGTATCGAGCTTAACGATACGATCAGCAATGCCGTAGTAACGCTCATCATGACTGATGACAAAGACCGTCTTGCCCATCAGTTTCATCTCTGGCAGAAGCTGGTAATAGAAGACCTCTCTGAAAGCGGCGTCCTGATCTGCGGCCCATTCATCCAACACCACGATGGGGCGGTCTTCCATGTAAGCCACTAGAAGGGCCAGGCGTTTACGCTGTCCTTGTGAAAGATCGAGCGTGGAAATAACGCCATCCTTTACCTGCACCTTCTCGTCGAGTTGCATTTCGCGCAGATGTCCCGCAGCTCTCTTATCCAGATTCGCTTTTTCTATTCCAAACAGGTTTTCGAAGAGGTAAAAGTCCGCGAAGACCGCCGAAAAATATTGACGGAAATTATCCCGGCCGTCATCGGTAATTGCTCTTCCATCCAGCAGGATGTCTCCATGTTCCGGCTTGTACAAACCGCAAAGCACCTTTGCCAAGGTGGTTTTTCCACTTCCGTTGCCGCCGGTGAGAAACACGACCTCACTGGGTTTGAACTTGAGATCGATGGGACCCACCGTAAATGTTCCTGATCCATCGTCTCTAAGGTAGGAAAACTCGACATTCGTTAACTCCAGGCTCTTCCAGGATTTCTTCGCCGGCAACTGTACGGCTGGTTCTTCTTCAGCTTTGTTGGCGCCCAGTGTCAGCCCCATCTCTTCCATGACTTTGACGGCGACGTTTGCTTTACCAATCGTTGGAGACTGGTTCATGAGATAGGCCACGGGCTCCATTACATACATGACAACGAATACAAACGTAGTCAGGTTGGCCTGGCTCACATGGCTTACGTGAGGGGCCAGGAATACCAGCAATCCAATGGTGAGGAATACCACCGTCTCACCCCAGGCACTTCCCAATACGTATGTCTTCATGGCGGCCATGGCGTGCTGCTGAAAGCGTGAAGCGCTGGCCTCTAGAGCATCAGAGAAAAAAATCTGCCGGCGGTTTCGATTCAGTTTCAGCTCCTTGATTCCGTTGATCAGGGAGCGAAGGTGACTAAGGACGTTGTTATGCTCTCTTCTTCCCTTGGTGAAGTGTCTGGAGGCAGCCATGACGAGAAGTTGATAGGTGACCAAACCCACAACAATTGCTCCAGCCACTAATAAGAAAAGAAGTGGAGAAAGCCAGGCCAGGAAAACCAAGCAAGTAGCCATGGCCGCAAGATTTACGCAGACTTGGGGAAAATTGGACACGGCGTTCAGGATGCTGACCGCGTCGTCGGTCAGAACACCGATTAGCCGGGGAAAACCAATTTCTTCCAACCGTCGCAGGGGGACACCCAGAATCTGACGGCTCAGTTCCATTCGACACTTGAACAATGCCCGCTGTCCAATACGTTGCAGCAGAAGAGCGGAAACCGATCGTGCAATCATGGCCAGCGCGGCAAGAGTCAAAAATATGAGGACCAGTTTGGTGGTATTGCCTGCCTCATGCTTCAAGGCAGTGCTAATCACAACCAGCAATGCCGTGGAAGCAGCGCCTCCCCCGATACCAGCCAACACTGCCATGAACCATGAACGCCGAGAGTGTTGTAGCATAAACCTGATGAGTTTCATCTGCCCTCCTTCGTTGGGCCTATTTACGTGAGAAATTGATTTGAGATTTGGCTGAGAGATTTGAGGAATGCCGAGTTAAGCTGACACTATTTGCTTCAATATACCTTCATATGCAGCCAGCACTTCCTCTGCGCACTCTTTTGTGATCAGACTGGGATCGTACCCAATATGCAGGAACCCGCCACGTTCAAGTGAGCCCACCAGAGCGGAACAGGTGAGCGGGAATGAAAATCTGTCAAAGGCACGGAGGTTAATTAACTCCAGACCAGATTGAGTTGGAAGGTCTTTCGTGTTCCAGAAATTTAGATAGCGGAAGACCGAGGAAAACGCTTCACGCCCCTCCCGATCAGCCAACAACTGCGATAGCGGATATGACGTGTACGGCTCCATCTCCAAGAGATCCTTTTGCACTGAAACCGCCTGCTCCAACACCGGCACACGATGACCTGAAACCACCGGCACAAGATTCCAGAAAAGCCCGACCGCGGAGAGCGGATCTGTCAGATGTTCCGAGCGCCCATTGCTAAGGACTCCAGCACTTACGTGTTCCTGATGGAATACGGTACGCATGGTTTCCATCCATGCAGTGAGCATGAGCGCCTGCATGGAAATTGCCCGATTACGGGCCAACCCCACCAAGGCCTGTGTCAAAGTTGGATCGAGAGGGCACAAGATACCTGGATCAGCCGGTTCTGGATCATTCGAAGCGAGCTGTGGAAACTCCGGGACGTCAACGCCAGCCAGATAGCTTTGCCAGTATTTCGCCGCCTTGTCTGAGCGAAGGACGGCCTTTTGAATGGCCACAAACTGCCGATAGGTTGTGTCTGGAGCTCCCAAATCAGGCTTACTGCCGGACTTAATGCCGGTATAGGCTTCTATTAGCTGATTAGTGAATACACGGTGCCCCCAACCATCCATGATTGCATGGTGGCAGGAAAATAATAGT
>DATDGH010000580.1:0-2629 GCA_036522215.1 Candidatus Angelobacter sp.
AGTACAGCCCAGCCAGACGGCGACGCTGAAGATCGATGAGTTTGAGCCAATTGAAAGCAGGTTGGCGCTGGCCAATGTGACCGACGACCAGATCAAGCTGTTCTTCAGCCAGAAGACGATCAAGCCGGAAGTGGAGCAGGCTTTGCGCAAGATCATTCAGCAAAAGAACGAAATTGCCGGATTCGACCAGGAAATCCAGAGCCAGCAAGGCCAGGTGAACAGCATCAACCAGGACCAGCAGCGGCTGCGGGAGAACATGAAAGCACTCAAAGGCAGCGCCGAAGAGAAGGCCCTCTTGCAACGCTACACGCATGAGCTGAACGATCAGGAAGACAAACTGCAATCCGTGCGGGCGGAGATGTCAAAGCTGGAGCTGCGTCGCGTAGAAAGCCGCCAACAGCTTGACCGGATGTTGCAGGAGTTGACGTTGGATGAAGCGATATGAGCAAGCAGTGCGTCATTTTGTAATTGGTAATTCAGTGGTAATCAGCAAAAGCAAAAGCAGAATTTAATCACAAAAGGACACGAAGGAAAACATTTCCGCCGGGGGATAATGAGCGGATCGCCGAAGATGCTGTGATGCGCAAGATCGTTGCGTAACCAGGATGGTTGCGGTTCAGCGCAATGCAGTCAAACTGGCCTTCCACCAAACCCAGGGCATGCTTCCCAGGGCGATGGCGTTCCAGGCAAGCATGGCAAAACGCATTTGTGCCGGTGTATAGGGCCGGCTGCGCCACAGCAGGGTTGCATCCAGTACGAACCACAAACCGCTGGCCAACAGAAAACCAATCAAAGCCAAATCGCGAAAGAATACATACAGCAATACGGTTTCCGCGAAAAGAAACGCGGCAATCAACAATTTTGCCGGCACTCGTCCGATGGCCACGGCTGTGGTTTGCCTGCCCACGCTCCGATCAGGTTCAAGGTCCATGATTTCACCAAATACATGCGAATGCATCGCAAACAGTGCCCCAAAAAGCAAGGCAGGCCAGCGCAGCCCGGGTACGCGGTTCACCCAGCTACTCAGCAGGAATACAAACAGGTATCCAGACTGGTTGAGAATTTCCAGCGGTGGTCTGCTCTTGAACCCGTAGCGCGGCCAGTTATAAATAGCGGCAGCCGATGCCATTCCCGCAAGACATAGCAGCATGCGCAGGCCACGCAAATAGCAAAATACCAGTAGGAACGCTACCTGTATCAGTACAATGCGTGATGGCAGCCTTCGCAATTGCTCGATGGATCCGCGCGCGCCGAAGAGGAACGATCCCTTGCGCGGATTTACACGGTCAACATCGAAGTCCACATAGTCGTTCCAGCCGTAAAGCAGAAGTCCCATGGGGAAAGTCATGTAGACCAGTCCGAGCCAGAACGGCACTGAATAAAATTCCTGTCTGCCGCCCAGAGGCATCATATAAAACCAAATAGATGTTAGCCAGAGCCCGGGCCGGGAAGCCTGCAGTGTAAAAATCAAATCTGAAAGAAAAGTGTGGGTCGCATTTTTGCGGAAACCGGTGGCGGTAGTCGAAGGCACTCGGTATGTTACAACGGGCGACCAAGTCTGGACTCGGCATCTCTTGTTGCTCCGGCACTAAAGTCACGTTGTGGCCTATCCTGCCTTGCTTTACGCTGCTGAGAGCTGTCTATCCAAAAGGAAGTATATGAAACGCTTACTCGGATTGTTGTTGGTTGTATTGGGGTCGATGTGCGTCTGGGCGCAGACTCCGGACTGCACTTCTTTGAGCCAGCAGGCGCTGGAACTCAGTGGAGTGAATTTGGACCTTGATGCGCTGGGACAAATGCTGCTTTCCGATGACTTTATGAACCAATCGTCTGGCCAGCAGGCCGCAGAAGTTATGGCAGTGCTGAAACCGATTATGCGCAAGAACTTGGATGCGGCTTCGATGAAGAAAGAGTTGCTGCACCGGATTGTGGCCCGTTGCACGCAGGAGAAGATGAACCAGGTTATTCAGGAATTGCAGTCTCCGTTCGTAGCCCGCATGCTGTTACTGGAGAACGCTCGTCATACGCCGGAGGGGCAGGAAAAAGCTAAGAAATACGAGAGGATCATCAAAATTGCTCCGCCACCGGACTCGCAGTTAGACACGGCCGATGCTTTCGACGAGAAGGTGCACGTCAGCGACTTTACCGTGGATTCTCTGATGGCGGTAACGCGCGGTATGCTGCAGGGCGCGGGCGCGCCGGACGAGGCCCTGGCAGAGCTGGACTCACATCGCAAAGAATTGAAAGCCCAGATACAAGGCGGGGTCCTCGCCACCATTCTGATGACTTACAGCGGAGTCAATAAGGCAGACCTGACAAAGTATAGCGTCGAGCTTTCTTCAGGGCCTCTACAGTGGTACTACGAAGCTGTTCACCAATCATTAGTCGAGATGCTGGAGCATCGGGCACAGGCCATAGGAAGGGACATGAAGGCCGCTGTACTATCGAAACAAAGCGGCGGTTAGTAATCCTGCTGCCAATCGCGTGGATGTAGCAGGAGGCCGAAGCGTGTGGCGCCAAGGGTCCGTTCATTTCGGCGCCACGCAAATAATTTTC
Source organism: Candidatus Angelobacter sp. (assembly GCA_036522215.1). Lineage (GTDB taxonomy): Bacteria > Acidobacteriota > Terriglobia > Terriglobales > Acidobacteriaceae > Angelobacter. The sequence goes on from DATDGH010000580.1 coordinate 2,557, forward strand.
TGGCCTTAACAAAATATGGCAGGGAGTGATTTGAGAATCTCTTTGCTCTCGTTTCCACAGCTCTCCGCTAATC
>DATDGH010000581.1:0-4953 GCA_036522215.1 Candidatus Angelobacter sp.
TGAGTTTTTTGAACGCTTCATGGGCGACCACAAGGAGACTAAACAGGCGGCGCTGGAAGCGATGGGAAGCGAGACTGATCCGGAAAAGAAGCTGCGCAAGTTGTATGCCAGGGCGCAGCAGATCCGCAACCTGAGCTATGAGCGGGAGCGCAGCCGGGAAGAGCGTGAAAAAGAGAAATTGAAGCCCAACGAAGGCGTTGTTGAAATTCTCAAGCGCGGTTATGGAGACAAGTGGGACATTGTTCTGGCGTTTGTGGCCATGGCGCGGGCTGCCGGCTTTGAGGCTTCCGTTCTGGCCGTATCCAATCGCGAGAAAGAATTCTTTTACAAGGAAGTGCTTTCCTCGCGTCAACTGGATTCCTTGATCGCGGATGTCAAGTTAAACGGGAAGGATGTTTATCTTGATCCCGGAACCAAGTTTTGTCCATTTGGTCTGATCCGCTGGATGCGGACTTCCACCCAGGCGTTAAGACCGGACAAGAAAACTCCGACGCTTGTCACCGTTCCGTCCGCTACCGTAGAGAAGGCCGTCACTCGGCGGTTAGTCAATGCAACCCTCGATGCAGATGGGGCGCTCAAGGCTGATCTGGTAGTCAAATACGAGGGCACGGAGGCACTGGAGCGGAGGCTGGCAGCCGTGGGGACGGATGATGCAGGCAAAAAGAAACAGTTGGAGGATGAGGTAAAAAGCTGGCTTTCAGATGCAGCGGTTGTCAAAATGCTGGACGCGCAAGGGTGGGAAGGCAGCGAGGAGCCTTTATCGGCACATTTCAGCATTGAAGTTGCCGGCTATGCTTCCAGTGCAGGGAAGCGTATTGTGGTTCCCTCTTATCTCTTCAGAGTCAAACAGAAAGATGCTTTTGTCCACGCTGACCGCAAATATCCAGTCTACTTTCCCTATGCATTCGCTGAACTCGATACCATCAACATTGCATTTCCTGGCGACCATACTTTGGAAAGCTCTCCTCAAAATCAAGAGGCCAAGCTTCCTTACGCGTCCTATCGCATCGGCGTCAAGTTTCAAGGAAACCACCTGGTCATGCAGCGGACACTCGCGTTAAATGGGATTTATTTTCCCGTGACTAACTATTCTGAAGTCAAAGATTTCTTCAACAAAGTGCAGGTCGGCGATGAACAGCAAGCGGTTCTTCATGGGGGCGGTACAACCAGTGCGCAAAAGGGGAACTAGGCGTTGTGCATGCGACTGGCGAGAATTTTGTTCTCGTTTTGATGCAGGCGGCCCGGTTCTCACTAAGAATTGGTGATTGGTGATTTGTAATTGGTAATTTGAAATCAAAACCAAACCCCATGATGAAGCGGATATCAAGGGCGAAGCCCTTGGCTGAATTAGCGCGATCATTTAGGCGGCAAATGGCCCACTACCCCGAAAACAGCTCTGGCCAAAGTACCTGTTTTGGTATATATATCTCTGCACAGACGTCCTTCCAACGTGCCTGGGGTCTTATCTGCTTCAAGGAGTGCTATGAATGCATAGTGTTCGATGCTGTATTTTTTTAATCTGCCTCGCAACAGCTTCCATGGTTTATGCTCAGGGCGAAGGCTGGCAGCCTATCACCCCGCAGGACCTGCAAATCAAAGAAGTCCCGGGCGATCTCGGAGCTTCGGCAGTCCAACTGTATTATGCGGACTTCATTGACGATAACCTCCACAGCGAGTTTCTCTACAGCCGCATCAAGGTATTGAACGATAAAGGCAAAAAATATGCCGATGTGGAGATCCCGATCCTTCCCGACAGTTCAATTGCCGACCTGAAGGCCCGGACCATTCATCCCGACGGAAAAATCATTGAGTTCAGCGGAAAGCCCTTTCAGAAAACGATCATTAAAGGCCAGGGAGTCAAGTATCTGGCAAAGACGTTCACCTTGCCGGAAGTAACGGTGGGCAGCATTATTGAGTACAAATTCCTGGTGCTGATGCCGGAGGGCGTGATCTACGACAATTCCTGGACAATCCAGCACGACCTCTACACGGTCAAAGAAAGTTTCAGGATGAAGGCTTATTCGGGGGAACTGGAGACGAAGCACGGCGGGAGTTCCGGGCTTTCCATGGTTTCTTCCCACATGCCGGCCAACCTGAAACCACAGAAGAAGGGCGATGGTTTCGAGATGCAGGCACAGAACATTGCGGCGTTTGAGGCGGAAGATTACATGCCGCCGGAAGAGAACTATAAGCCGCAAGTGCGCTTCTTTTATGGAGGGTCAGAAATTTCGTCGATGGACAAATTCTGGCAAGAGACAGGGCGTGATTCGAACGGTGACGTGGAACACTTCATCGGAAATCACAAAGAGATCCAGGCAGCGGCAGAGGAAGCAATAGGGAAAGAGACGGACTGGGACAAACAAGTACAAAGACTCTACGTGCGGGCGCAGCAGATCAGGAACCTGAGTTACGAACGCGAGCGCACCAAGGAGGAACTGAAAAAGGAAAACCTCAAGCCAAACGGCAATGTAGTCGACGTGCTGAATCATGGTTACGGCACGCGCAAAGATATTGTGCTGTTCTTTGCGGCATTGGCGCGAGCCGGCGGTTTTCGCACTTCAGTTTTGCGGGTGAGCAACCGCAAGGACCGATTTTTTGACAAAGGCCTGTTTTCAACGAACCAGCTCGATGCCTACATGGCGGTAGTCAAGATCAACGGACAGGACGTATATCTGGATCCCGGAACCAAGTTTTGTCCTTATGGATTTGTGCGCTGGATGCGCACCTCAACAGCCGGGCTCAAACTGGACAAAGATGGAGGCACTTTTGTCACAGTTCCAGCGGTCGGACACGAGAAGGCGATCGTGCAAAGGAGCGCAATCATGGCGCTGGGGGAAAACGGCTCTCTGAACGGCGAAATCACAGTCCAATTCCAGGGATTGGAAGCTCTGGAGCGGCGGCTGGACGCGCTGGAAACGGATGAGGCGGGAAGGAATAAATCTCTGGAGGACGAGCTGAAGAACTGGCTTTCTGCGGGCGCCGTCGTGAATGAGACGAAGGTGACCGGATGGGAGGGAGAAGATGAACCTCTCGTGGCACATTTCCACGTTGAGATTCCGGGCTATGCTTCCCTGGCAGGCAAGCGCCTCTTGCTGCCGCCTTATCTGTTCCAAACCAAACAGAAGGACGCATTCAAGCGTACGGATCGCAAGTATCCAGTCTATTTTCCCTATGCTTTTGCGGAGAATGATGTAGTTGCCATAAAAATACCGGCCGGCTACACCATTGAGGGCAGTCCAAAAGATCAGGATGTCAGGCTCCCTTATGCCGCGTATGCAGAGGTCAACACTGTGCAACCGGGACAACTGGTGGCCAAACGGCAGCTCTTGTTCAATGCGATCTATCTGGACGTCAAACAATATTCTGAGGTCAGGGATTTCTTCGGAAAAGTTCAGGCTGCAGACGAACAACAAGCAGTCCTACGGGTCGGAGGTACAACCAGTGCTCAAAAAGGGAATTAGCGCAATCATAGTTTTGTTGTTGGCGAGCCTGTGGCCTGTTAAGGCTGCGGCGTCCGCGCCGGATTGGCTGCGGAGCCTGGCCCAACAATCGGCCAAGCACTATGCCGATGATGTGGATGCGGTGGTGCTATTGGATGAGGGAGAAACCACAGTCAAGGACAACGGGGAAATCGTCACGCATGCCAGGATTGTCTATCGGATTCTGCGCCCGGAAGGAAAGAGCTACGCTGAACATCATGTCTATTTTGACAATGAGACGAAGCTCAGTTATCTGCATGGCTGGAGCATTACTACCAAGGGCCTGGAGTATGAAGCCAAGGACAAAGATGCGTTTGAAAGGAGTACCAGCACTTACGAGGTGTACTCCGATGACAAAGAAAAAATCCTGATGCTCCCCGGAGCGGACGTAGGCACTGTGGTTGGATTCGAATATGAGCACAAAGAACGCCCATACGTATTCCAGACAGCATGGTACATTCAGCAGGCGATCCCAGTGGAGAGGTCCCATTTCACTCTGCAGTTGCCGGCGAGTTGGGAATATCGCGCAGATTGGGTCAATCATGCTGAGGTGCAGCCCGCCATCTCAGGCAATACTTACACATGGGAATTGACGGATGTACCCCGAATTGAAGAGGAATACCACAAGCCCCCTTATCTGGCGCTGGCAAGTCATATCCTCATTACTTTCTATGCGGAGAAAATAAAGAACCAAACCTATAAATCCTGGGCGGAAGTGGGAGCATGGCATTCACAGTTGGCAGAAGGAACCCGCGAGCCGAGCCCAGCCCTGCAACAGAAGGCTCAAGAGCTGGCTCCGGCCAGTTTGCCCGCTTTGGAACGAATCAGGGCGCTGGCGCGGTTTGCCCAGCATGACATCCGCTATGCCGCCATTGAGATTGGGATTGGGGGCTATAAACCGCATCCGGCGCCGGACATTTTTGCCCATCGGTATGGGGACTGCAAAGACAAAGCTACGCTTTTATCCACCATGCTGGCGCAGATTGGAATCAAATCCTATCTCATGCTGATCGACACGGAACGCGGCATCTATACGGAAAAGTCGCCGCCTGCCTTCGCATTCAATCATGTGATTCTCGCCATCCAGTTGCCGGAAGCGAGCAATGCTCAGCCGCTGCCTGCGTTGTACGAGCACCCTAAGTTGGGTCACCTGCTTATTTTCGATCCAACATCTGAGTCAGTGCCCTTTGGGCAACTGCCGGAGTATGAACAAGACAGCTATGCTTTGTTGACAATGGACCACAGCGGCGAATTGATTCATTTGCCAGTCAGCCGCCCTGAGCTGAACGGGATTGTTCGCACCGCGAAACTTAAGCTCTTGCCGGATGGCACTCTGCAAGGCGAGATTCAAGAGGTAGCCACTGGTTATATCGCGGCTCGTGAAAGACTATATTTGAAGAACGAAACCCAGAAAGATCGCAAAAAGATGATCGAGCATTTTCTGGGGAACGCAATGGCCAACTTTCAGGTTGAC
>DATDGH010000582.1:0-2542 GCA_036522215.1 Candidatus Angelobacter sp.
GCCTCCAGTAGATTTTGCCGCGCAGGGATGAGAGCCAGAGCTGACTGCATCTCTTCCAGAGTTGCAAATGGATCGCGGGCGCCGTGAACAAACAGTGCCGGTTTTTTAAGTTTGGGGAAATGCGCGGTGCGGAGTTGCTCAGGCTTGCGTGGCGGATGCAGCGGATAGGAGAGCAAGAGCAATCCTGCAACCAAATCCGGCTGTTCAGCGAGCAGCATGGTTGTCTGACGCCCACCGTAGGAATGTCCGCCGGCAAAGATCCGGCCGGTCGTCTTGTTCTTCAATGCTTCTATGGCGCGACGAATTCCCGCGCGATCGCGCTCGGAATTCCCTGGAGAGGGTGGCCCGAAGGGGCGGGCATGGCGAAAGGGCAAGTCATACCGCAGGACGGTAAATCCAGCCTCGGCAAAGGCATTGGACAGTGCTACCAGCAGGTTCGATTTGCTGTTGGCGCCCGCGCCATGAGTGAGCGCAAGTGAATCCCCGTTGGCTTCGCCGGGAATGTGCAAGAATCCGCGAACCGCAGGCTCGGCGGCACTATCAACCCATTGTTGAACGGCAACTGAGGAGTTCACAATTTTCTTACTGTCCTGACGACCCGATGCTGCGGCGACTCATGGCCCCGCCGTCCCACTTCTTCAATTCCCAGCGTGCTATTGACTCCGTATGCACTTCGTCCGGACCGTCGGCGATGCGCAGTGTGCGCACACTCGCCCACGCTCCTGCCAGGAAGGTGTCCTGACAGACTCCCGCGCCGCCGTGCGCCTGAATGGCGCGGTCGAGCACGCGCAGGGTCACGTTGGGAGCAATCACCTTGATCATGGCAATCTCGGTGCGCGCTGCCTTGTTTCCGACTTTGTCCATCATGTAGGCAGCTTTCAGCGTAAGCAGACGAGCCTGCTCAATTTCCATTCGGGAAGCGGCAATATCAGCGCGGATGGTTCCCTGCTCCGCCAGCGGTTTGTCGAAAGCCACGCGCGCGAGAACGCGTTTACACATCATTTCCAGCGCACGCTCGGCCACGCCTATGCATCGCATACAGTGGTGAATGCGTCCCGGCCCCAGGCGTCCCTGGGCAATCTCGAAGCCACGCCCCTCTCCCAGAAGCATGTTGGAGACCGGCACGCGAACGTCGGTATAGCTCACATCGCCGTGTCCATGGGGCGCGTGATCATAGCCGAAAACGGTAAGCAAGCGTTCGACCTTGACTCCGGGTGTATCCATGGGCACCAGGATCATGGACTGCTGTTTGTGTTTGGGTGCGGAAGGGTCTGTCTTTCCCATGAAGATGGCGATCTTGCAGCGCGGATCACCTGCGCCGGAGGACCACCATTTGCGGCCATTGATGACGTACTCATTGCCCTGGCGGCGAATGCTGGATTCTATGTTGGTGGCGTCCGAGGAAGCCACTGCGGGCTCGGTCATGGCAAAACACGAGCGGATTTCTCCTTCCAGCAAGGGCTTGAGCCAGCGCTCTTTCTGGTCTGGTGTGCCGTATCGCTCTAGAACCTCCATGTTGCCGGTATCGGGGGCTGAACAATTGAATACCTCGGGAGCCATCACGCTGCGACCCATGATTTCACAAAGAGGCGCATACTCCAGATTGGTGAGCCCGGCGCCATATTCGCTTCCGGGCAAAAACAGGTTCCAAAGACCGGCGGCCCGCGCCTTGGGCTTCAGCTCCTCAATCACGCGCGTGGGCGACCAGCGATTGCGCTCGATCTCATGATGGAAGCGCTGTTCATTGGGATAGATGTGCTCTTCCATGAAAGCGGTGACTTTCTTCTGGAGATCCTTTGCCCGCTGTGAAAATTCAAAGCTCACCTGAGTTACCTCCCTGGCACTCTTAATCTAATACGCATTCACGCCGCAATTGAAGCATCGTCCGCGCCGTCCATCGGGTGATCGCCGTGATCGCACGTGATCCGGGTGATGGGAAAGCCAAAACCTTCAGAGCCTCCCAGTGAGAGTGGCTCCGCCGTCCGCCACAATCGTCTGGCCTGTAATGTAGGAGCCATCATCACTGGCCAACAACACAGCCAGTCCAGCAATCTCCGCCGGCTGTCCGATATGCTGTATTGGTTGCTTGCTGATCACCTTGGCAAGCTGCTTTTCATCCTTCCAGTAGTATTCGCTCAGGACGGTCTGGACCAGGCCTGGAGCAATCGCATTCACGCGCACACCTTTTGCTCCCAGTTCAAGGGCGTAAGACTGCGTCATCATGATAAGCGCTGCCTTGGTCATGCTGTAGAGCAACCCATAATATTGCGGGCGGAGGCCGGAGATGGACGCAATATTAATGATGGATCCCGATCCGTGCAGGCACATTCCTTGCGCTACATGGCGGATCAATCGGAATGCGCTTTTCAAGTTGATGTCCACCATCTTGTCGAACTTTGCATCGTCAACGTCCAGGCAAGGCTCCTGGGCAATATTGGTGGCAGCGTTGTTAACCAGCACGTCTATGCGACCGAACTGCCGGGTAGTCGAGTCCACCAGGTTCTGAATTTGCTCCGGACGGCCAACGTGACAGGCGATGGGT
>DATDGH010000583.1:0-3109 GCA_036522215.1 Candidatus Angelobacter sp.
CCCGGCTCAATAAAGATGGCATAACGGGCGTAGAGGCCGCCGGCCACGCCGGTCAATGCCGCGGCGATTGCGTGGGCCCACAATTTAAAGGCATAGGGCTTGACCCCAATATCGGCAGCGGCATCCTCGTCTTGCTTGATGGCCCGCAGCGCAAGGCCAAACCGGCTCTTCGCGATCACCATTGAAATGATCACCGACAATGCCACTACGGACAGCGCCGTGTAGTAATGCTCAAGTGGATGAAATGGCTCGGATTCGTTGATGCGGTAGCCGCTGGCTCCTCCGGTGAAACCGAGGTTACTCATAATCACGCGTACGGCTTCTGTGACTCCGATGGTTGCGATGGCGAAGTAAGGGCCGCGCAATCGGAAAGTCGGCAAACCAATCAGGAATGAAGCCAGCATCGCTGTGCCCGCACCGGCTATCAATGCAATTACAGGATTTCTGCCTGCATTGATCATTAGCGCGGCCGTATACGCCCCCAGTCCATAGAAAACAGCAAAACCGAATGAGACCTGCCCGGCGAATCCGCCGATGATGTTCCAGGCGACGCTGGTAATAGTCCAGACGAAAGTAATAAAGAAGAGCCGAGTGAGATTGTCGCTGAGTCCGACTTTGGGCAGGAAAAGAAACACCAGCATAAGCAGCAAGGGCAACATCGTGCCGGGGCGGAGCCTGCGCAGAATCGATCCTCCGTTCATCCCGCCCTCCACTTTTTCTCCAGCAGCCCCGCCACGCCTTTAGGCAAAATGAGCAAGACTACCACCAGCAGCCCGTAAGAAATGGCTAGCTGATAGCTGGCCGGCACAAAGCGAACACTGAATGTCTCCACCAGCGCCAGAATCAAGGCGCCAATAGCGACGCCGGAAAATGATTCCAGTCCGCCTAAGACAATAATCACAAAGGAGCGCAACAGGAACTGCCGCCCGAAGTCAGGAGTGAATGAATAAAGGAGCGCCAGAAGGGCGCCGGCAAAGCCAGCGAACGCAGTTCCCAATCCAAACGTGAGCATGGCTGTTTTGCGATCATCCACGCCAACAATCGTGGCCGCAAACGGGTTCTGGATGAGGGCCCGCATGCTGCGCCCGAACCAGCTTTTGCGCAGCACTAACTGAAGGATGACGATGGAGATCACGGATGCCACAAATACAATTACGTTGACCCGCGGTGCAGTGATAGGCCCCAGGGGCACCTGGGCAAAGGTATATGAGGTAGTAATCGAGCGGTCTTCCGTCCCCCAAATTCTGTAACCCACATCCTGAAGTACGAGCCAGAAACCGTACATGAGCAGCAAAGAAGATAGGGTCGGTTGATCTGATTTCGGAAGCCAGCGGACCAACACTACGTACACCGCCATGCCAAAAAGGAAAAAGACCGGCAACGCCAGCCCTGCCCCAATGACCGGGTCTATATGGAATCTTTCAAAGAGGACAAAAGCAAAGTACATTCCCAGCATCAGGAACCCGGCATGGGCCAGGTTCACGATCTTCATGACGCCATAGATCACCGTCATGCCCATGGACATGGCTGCGTAGATACCAGCCAGCAGCACTGCAGTCACCAGCGGGTCAAGAACGTTGTCGACAAAGTTCATGGAACAGTATTTAGTATCTGGTTTTTAGCACTTAGCAAAGTCAAATCTTTTAGCCGCGAATTGACGCGAATGAACGCGAATCAGAAACTTTGTCAGGATAAGATTCTTCTGCAAGCCAATTACGATGAGCCTTAGGTTCGAGGCTAAGGACACAAAAACCAGGAGCCAAGAGCGTAAAGCTAAATGCTAAGTACTAAATACTGTTTTCAAGGTATCGGGGCTACGGCATCTCCGGTTGCGCCGTTCTTCGGATAGACGATGTCGTATTTTCCGCCCGGCTTGTTTTGCACGATTAAGAAGGGATATGCAGCCTGCCCATTGGCTTCAAACTTCAACGTTGCGCCGGGAAGGATTGAGTCCTTCAGCACGGCTTTGCGCAGCGCATCGCGGATCTTCGTCTTGTCTACCGCTCCTGCTGCGCTAATCGCCTGGGCAAGTATTCTCACTCCATCATAGGCAGTGGCTGCATACCAGGAATCAGGATCGTGCCCGGTGAACTGTTTGTAGTCGGCCGCAAACTGCTTTACCTGAGGATAAGGAAGCTTATCTGACCACCAGATGCCGGCAAAAAGATAGTTAATACCATCGCCCAGCGCCTGCCGCGCATTGAGTTCCGGACCACGAGCGCCGTAGCTCACCATCTGGTGACGCATGCCGCTTTGCAGATACTGGCGCTCCATCGTGATGTAGTCGGGCAAATGGGCGTCGCTCAGGAAAATATCGGCCCTGACAGCCTTCACTTTCTGCAATATCGCAGAATAATCCGTCCCGTGCTCTTCGAATTTCTCATTGAAGACGACGCTGAAGTATCCGGGATGCTTGTCCAGCCATTTTTGCACGCCATTCACATAATCTTTTCCGTGATCTGTGTTCTCCACCGCGATCGCGATTTTCAGTCCCTTCTTGAGTTTTCCCTGGTCTACCATGCTGCCCAGAAACTCCATACTGGTGGAACCGATCAACTCCACAGGACTCAAAGTTCCGAAAGCATATTGATAGCCATGACTGAAGATACTGGTAGCGCCCGCGCCGGTAGTGATCCAGGGCGTCTGGTGACGGTCTGCCATCACTGATTCAGGCTCTCCCAGCCCGGTCGAATAGCCGCCCAGCACTACGGTTGCACTGTCGGATGTCATGGCGCGTTCCACTAAACTCGCGGACTTGGTGCCATCTGAACCATCGTCATAGAAGACTTCTTTGATCTGATACTTCTTGCCCTTGACAGGAATTCCGCCTTTGTCGTTGATCTGCTTGATGGCGAGTTCAATTCCCTCTTTCTGGTATTGCCCCGGCTTCGCCTCTTTGCCGGTGACGGGTAAGACCACGCCGACAGTAATGCTCTCGCCCGCCTGGGCTGCGCTTATCTTTGGGCTGACAAAGATGGCCATGCTTCCAGCCAGTACCAGTACGGCACCGATCCAGCGAAGACTTCCGCGCAAAATGGATTTCCTCACAATCTCCTCCCCCACAACACTTGACTGATCAATTTACGTACGGATGCTGCATCATACGCCT
>DATDGH010000584.1:0-2203 GCA_036522215.1 Candidatus Angelobacter sp.
GGATCTCGGTTCAATTGCTGTATGCCGATTCACGGGAAAATCCGATTCCATTCAAGGCCGGGCCGACCCGCGTCAGTGCGTCTCCCGCCGGCATTCAATTGGACATCAACAGGAGTGTCGCCCCGGCGGTTGTTAGCGGATCGCTGGGCGTAGAAATCACGATCCAGAACAAAGACAAAAAGCCGACGGAGTTCGTCGTATTGTCGGAGACCATTCCCGACGGCTACAAGTTCATGCTCGATTCGGCTCGAGTATCTGCCGGCACCCTCACCATCGCCAATGTCGCACCACCAGAAATGAAACTAGGCGTCATTGCCCCAAGCGGTCGCATTATTGTTACATACACGATGACGTCGATTGCAGCCTAGCCTAGGAGGTGGGACCCTGCGTAAAAAGCCAGTGGCAAAGATCGAAGGGTTGGACGCCGCGGACCGAACTGCGCTGACGAACCACCATCTGCCTTCCACCGAAGAAATCTGGAAGGGACTAGCCGAAAATGCGGGGCTCATTGACTCATTCGCCCTGCCGGCCGCTGACAAAACTCGCATGCTGCGGGCGTTAGCTGCTGAGGCAAAACGGCAGTCTGAGTCGATTACCAAGGGTAAGATAGCGATCCACACGCCTGATCTCATAGTTGGTATTGCGGTGGTTGCGCTAATCGTGGGAGCAATGCTCATCAAGCGGAATCCTCAGGTCATAGCGACCAAGCCGCTTTCTCCATTTCACGTAGTAAATACCAAGGACGTGGAAATCCGCTTTGCTGCCGACGCAGCCAAGGCCAACACTGCTCTTGCCGAGTACATTGGTCGTTACCCCACTGCACAAGTTGCCTCGGGGGAGGTTCTTGACTCCACCAGACTCAGTTCCGGTCCCCCTCTCGCAGATGAACTCAATGGTTTGCGAATCTTTACGCTCAAGGTCCGCCCAACGTCGGTTCTGAGCGGCGTGAAACCTCCAGTCAAACTGGATTTGTTCTTTTCCCCACATTCAAGAGAGGATCAAGGCAAAGCGCAACTGTTCAGCGTTTACGCCCTCGATTTCAGGTCTGACGGAGACAATTCCTCGGTTGTAGCGGCCGCCGCCGAGGACGACGCTAAGAGACTCTTGTCTGTGATATCGCAGGGAGATCTAATCGTATTGGGTCGGACGCCCTGAGGCAGGTCGTCACGAAGAACGTAGCTTGCGGAGAGCCAAAATGTTTCTGTACAACGCGAGTGCCCTCGCTCTAGCGGGCGAGATTCGCCGCCCTTTTCAGCGCATCATTGATACCCAAGCGTCAGCCTGCTTGGCGATGATCGGGGGCATCAGCAATGCAGAGGTCGATAACTTTGAAGTTAAGGGTATAGCAAGCTTCCGACGGGCCTATGCAACGACCTCAGGCAGCTTCGACCCCAAGAATCAAACCCACAATACTTCAGTCCGAGTGGTGGTCGAAGGATTGAATGTACTTGACATAGTCTCGGCCGACAGGGTCATTTCGCTGCTTTCCAGCCAATATTCTCCCGAGGAGAGTGAGCCGAAAATACTTGCCACTGGAAGTCGTTTTGAAAACCTCAGAATTTCGGGTGAACCCATTGAAACCGAATTCGAGACCAACTTGCTCGATGAATTTGACACCTTTGCTAAGTTCGAACGCTCCTATCCAGACGATCTGTTCCGGAAAAGGAGGGGGAGTCAAGTACCTGGCGGCAAGGAATTCTACCGGGTTTCCCTGATAAAGAATGTTTCATCGCGGTTCCCTCTAAGGACGAAGCATGGCGGGTTAGCCATTGAAATCCCTAATTTTGGTCGAATCCATCTCGCGGAACTTTTCATTGAGCATTCCCGCCGCCAGCTCAATATGCTACGTCTGGACTTGGGATCGCCGGTGGCTGGCAACCCGTTGATTGCAAGTGCATCCTGTAACGGATTGGGCGGAGACCCCGGTACAGATGATGACTAGCCACGTGGCGGTCTGGCCCGTTTCGTCCGATTCACCTTTCCCAACGCCCCTGCATTCCTCTTGGATCGGCTCCCAAGGTCAGCAAAAGTGTGATCGGTGTTAGCTAGCTAAAGGCTGTTGAAGAACCCAGGGCTCAATCCCTTGATTGACGCGGGTCGCTGACGCAGGCGCGTGGCAGATCTGCAGATTCCGTCATTTGTACTCGCATGATTTCCTCAAGAAAAGTGCAAAGCTCCCATCTTTTTGCTTGACTATGTAAAT
>DATDGH010000585.1:0-12905 GCA_036522215.1 Candidatus Angelobacter sp.
TCAAGCAGTCCCATCTTTTTCTTTTCTTCAGAGATGACCTCGTCGAGGAAAGTGAGGTGATCGCGGAAGAAAACGATGCTGGAAGCATTGTTCACCTTGGCATCTTTGCCGACGAAATGCTCGAAGAAGATGGCCGCCATGGGGGTGACATACTCATGGCTGAAACGAAGGTCGGTGCGGGCAAACCCGGTATCGCCGGGTTTCACAAAGGGCACTCCGGGCTGGCCGTTTTCGTTGATCATGTGCCGGGCAAAGATCTTCTCCGCAATCGTCATGGGGCGCTTGGCCGTTTTGATCGGAGGAAGGAATACTTTCGTCTGCATGCGCGCGACGTTAAACGGGAACAGGCCGCCGTACTCAATGACCTGGCGGGTAATCTCGTCTTCGCCCCGGGTGAACTCGCTCAGCGGAATTTCCTGTCCGGCGCGGATTTTATCGATCAGGCTGAAATCGGTGGAGGTAAGCACGCCCAGGTTCTGGCAATTCTGTTTGTAGATCCGCTCAATGTTTTCTGCAATCACCACCTGAATTCCGGCGCACAACTCAGCGTACGGAGACTGTTCCCGGCTGGAGCCTTTACCCCTGCGCTTCCCACTCACAGCCGCTACGAAGCCGCCCTTCTTCACGTCACGGCGTTGAATGGGCAGTTCACTGCCGCATTTGAGACCGGTGTAGGGGAACTCGCCCAGAGTCTCGTCAAAGAAAAAACAGATGTGGGCGGGCGTGATCTCATCGGTGGAGATGTCATCCCGCAGCTTGGGGTTTTTCTCAGGATGGCTGGTATCCCAGGGGAGATCTTCGCCGGCCAATTGGCGCCGGATCAACTCCGGATCTTCGGTCAGGAACAGAACTCTTCCCTGGAGTTTCACCTTGTCCGGGCGCTTTTCAACTTTGCGATTCAGCAATGACGGTTCCACATGAAAATTCTAACAAGTTATGGGTGGGTTTGCAGACGCCCCCCGGGGAGGGTTAGAGCAGCCTGACAAATCAAGTCGATTTGAGGCTTCCTGTTATCCTGTTATCGCCATGCCTCAATGCCTGAAATGCGGGACCGAACTCCAAATCAACGAAGAAGGAGTAGCGCCGGTCCTCTGCGACCGTTGCGCCGGCGTAGCTACGAACCGGGCACGCCGTGGAATGAGCACAGGAACACTGCGAGATTACCCGGCGACAGCCATCCTGGTAGGAATCAACGTCGCAGTGCTGCTGGGCATGATCGCGACTGGAGGCGTATCGGGCATATTCAGCAGCTCTAACCTTATTCGCTGGGGCGCCAACGTCGGACCTTACACCTACAGCGGTGAATATTGGCGACTCATCATGGCCGGCTTCATCCACGGCAGCTTTATGCACATTCTCTTCAACATGTGGTGCCTGTGGAGCCTGGGACAGCTTTCAGAAAAGTTATTTGGCAGCTGGATTACCATCGCTATCTACCTGCTGACCGGCGTCGGCGGTGCAATGCTGAGCATTTTCTGGAATCCCAGTCAATTTGAGGTGGGCGCGTCAGGAGCAATCTTCGGCCTCTGTGGCGCAATCTTGTCGGGCGTTAAATTTGGCAATGTCTCGCTTTCTGCATGGCAGAAACGGTCGATCACCAGCAGCTTGATCTTTTTCGCCGGGTTCAATCTTTATCTCGGCTATAACCTTCCAGGAATCGACAATGTCTGCCACATTGGCGGGTTCATCACCGGACTGATTTTTGGTGTGCCACTGGCAACGGCCAATGCCTCAGGCAAGAAAAGCTTTGAATGGATGACTATTGTTCTCGCTGCAGCAGTCATGGCTGCTCTTGGCGCCAGGGTGATCGGCGTGAAGGGTGAACCCATTCGTCTTAAAATGGCTGCGCTCGATGAGTTGCAACAGCAAAACTATCCTGAAGCGATCAAACTGCTGGAACAAGAAACAGCAAAGAATCCCAATGATGCGAAAGGGCACGCCCTGCTGGGCAACGCTTACCAATTAAACGGCGAGCGCGATAAAGCCATCGCCGCCTATAAGACAGCGGTGGAACTCAATCCAAATGACCAGGACGCCCAAGAAGCTTTGCAGGAACTGGAAGCAATGAAGGCGTTGCAAGAGAACTCGCCCAACAAACAACCACCACCCAAGTGAACTTCGTCACCGTGAGTGGAAATACTCTACGGGAGATGGCAGGCCTTCTACGCGGCCCTCAAAGATATTCTTGAATTCAGCCAAGAACTCATCGTGGATCAGGGAATTGGTGGCCAGTACTTCCCTGCTCCTCATTTCAAATGGCCCGCCGGTGAAGTTTGTGATCTTGCCTCCTGCTTCTTCTACCAGCAGGACGCCGGCAGCGGTATCCCAGGAATTCAGATTGAATTCCCAGAAGCCGTCGTAGCGCCCGCAAGCGACGCAGCCTAGGTCAAGCGCCGCCGATCCGGCCCGGCGCACACCATGGGATCGCAGGGTGATCTGGTGATAAAAGTGGATGTTCGGGTTCTTGTGCCGCTTGTGACTGGGGAAACCTGTGGCCACAAGACTCTCTGCCAGACGCTGGACCTTGGAAACATGAATCGGGTTGCCGTTCAGTCTCGACCCGCAGCCCTGTTCCGCAGCAAAGAGCTCGTCACGGCAAGGATCATAGAGTACGCCGGCAATCCGCTCCCCTTTATGCTCCAGCGCAATCGAGACACAGAACACAGGATAACCGTGAGCGAAGTTGGTGGTGCCGTCGAGCGGATCGACGTACCAGCGGAAGTCGCTGCCGCTCTCAACCCGGCTCCCCTCTTCGCCGATCAGGTCATGTCCGGGAAATTCTTTACGGATGCGGCCGACTACGAGCTCCTCAGACCTCCGATCAGCCTCAGTGACCAGGTCCACATCGCCTTTGTACTCGACAGCAACTTTCCCGAAATAGGATAAAAGGACGGCCCCAGCTTCGCGGGCCAATTCCTGCATGAAGGGGAGAAAGTCTGGTTTTTCGCTCATCCACGGGGGCGGCGCCCGTTGTCTTCCGCTATGTACATGATCTCGTGTTTGTAGATGAAGAGGTTGGGAGCGTTTTCGCGGGTCAAGCGAATCATGGCCAGGTCGTAATACTCGATCCAACCGCGGACCACCTCACCGGAAAGCAGTTTGACTGCGACTGGAGTCTGCTTCTCGCCAAGCGCTTTAAGATAAGCGGCTTCCATGCCGGTGTCTTCAGGCGGAGGTGTTTTGGTCTTTTTGGAAAAAGCTGGAGCGGTTGCCCGGAATGCCATGACAGACATTTTAACAAGCAAATAGCAATTGGCAACGGATAAATGGCGGGCTGGATTTGTTCTTTGGTCGATCTCGCTCAATCAACGCGCCGGAGCGCTGTAATAGCCCGCACGATGCCGCACTTGAAGAGCCTGGCCTTCCTCGTCCTTCTTGTTGACCTGAACGGTGATGCTACGAAACGGAGAATCTGAGAGCCGCCGGTTGGGATAGTAGGCAATCAAATATTGCGTCCGCAATTCCTGGCTGACTTGGCGGAAAGCTGTGTCCAGCTGCTCGATGCTCTCCGCATAGTAATACTTCCCGCCTGTATCTTTGGAAATCTGAATCAAGGCGTGCTCGCCGCCGGTATTGCGGCCTGCGTCGGCGGCCACCGGGACGATAATAATGCTGTACACGATGGCCTCGGCCTCCTGTGCACGGCGGACCGCTGAGCTGTAACTGGCGTTGCTGGTGGTGTCGCCACCGTCGGTTATCAGCACCATGACCTTTCTTCCCTGGCGATTGAGCAGTGTTTCAGCGCCAAGATAAATGCCGTCGTACAGTGAGGTGCCTGCGCCTTTCTGAAGATCATCAATGGCGCCCTCAATAGATTTCATATCGGCGGTGTAGCGAGTGAGCTGCAGCACGTCTTCGCTGATCTGGAAGAGGCTGAGGCGGTCTTGTGGACGCAGGATCGAATGCACAAATTTCTTGGCCGAGGCGATTTCTAATTTGAGATCGCGACGGGTGCTCTCACTAGTGTCTACTTCCAGGACGATGCTGAGCGGCAACTCGGATTCACGGTCGAAAACGCTGATAGTCTGCGGAACACCATCTTCCAGAACTTTGAAATCTTCTTTATTGAGATCTGAAATAGGAGCGCCATGGGCATCCGTTACGGTGGTAAACACGTTTACCAGGCGAACATTGACGCGTATTGTGGAGTCGTCCGTGCTGGCTGGTTGCCGGGAAGAGGCGGAAGAAGCCGGAGCCTGTCCGCGGGCGACGACGGCGGCGGCCAGTGCCAGCACAAGAAGACGTGCCAGGAACCGTGCAGGCCGATACGCAGGGGGTTTGACCATCATATTCTGAGCAGCTCTGCCTTGTTTAGATGCAGAACGCGGTTATTCGTTAGTTTTTGCACGAATTTCTTCAGGAAAGGGTTCACCATCAGCCCAAACCGCCCCATCGGCAAAAAACTCCTTCTTCCAGATGGGAACGGTCTTCTTCAAGGTGTCGATCAGCCAGCGGCAGGCATCGAACGCAGGGCCGCGATGGGCTGAGAACACCGCTACCAGCACGCTGGTTTCGCCTATTTCCAGCCGGCCCAGCCGGTGCACCAGCCTGACGTCCCGAATCTTGAACTTCTCCAGCGCACCGTGAGCAAGTCTTTCCAGTTCGTTGATGGCCATGGAATCATAGGCTTGGTAATGCAGGTAAAGCGTCGGCCTCCCACGACTGCTATTCCGGACAATGCCCTCGAAGATCGCGACCGCGCCGTCTGCAGCCGCTTTGAGCTGGTCAGCGATCTTCTGGGAATCAATCTTTTCCCGGACGATGGCGCAGTGTTTCGAATGCAGCTCTTCCTGGACCTCCACGCTGAGTCCCGTGGAGCCTCCGCTTACCGGAGGGAGAAAGCCGACTTCATCTCCATCATGAAGTACGCTGGATGCGGAGGCGTACTCCCGGTTCAGTGAGCAGGCGATGGAACCGGCCATCGGCCCGAACTTCGGAAAATGTTCAGCGTAGCGAGCCATGAGGTCAGAAAGCTTCGTGCCCGGCTGCACCTCCAGGCTCTCCTCCGGCCGTCCGACAATGTCTTTGAGCTGCCCAAAGAGCAGCACTCGTATGCGCATGGATGACTACTAGGATACCGGAACTTGCGCGGGTTTAAGAAATGGCCTAAAAGTACAGGGAAGACGCTCTGTTCGAGGAGGATTGCCGGGACGTCCGCTTTACGCAGCGTGTTGTGAGCGCTTGCGGGTGTGCACAGGCTGCTCGAGTTGAGCCTGGACCAGAGAAATACCTGAAAGAAAAGTCACTACAATCGTCAGACTCGGGGTCCCGACCGGCAGGAAGGCTTGAATCAACAGAGCTCCCAAACTCAAGGCAGTGGCGACGCCCGAACCCAGGGCCACGCGCGACGGGATCAGCAACAAAACCCCACCCCACAGCGCCAGAAAACCAGTAACGAACCTGAGCCACTGGCCTAATCCGATTTGCTCAAACAGATCTACTGTTTGTCCGGTTCCCAGGAGAAACGCTCCGCCGGCAACCACAAAAAGCAGTGCAAGAAAAGTTCTGATACTGCGTGCCATATCTTCCTTACGTCTGACTACATCAGTTTGGATGGGAAAATACGCGAAAAGTTTCGGGATTTCGTTGGGTAAGATGTGAATTGTTGTAAAGACAAAACGAGCCGGACCTCAGTCCGGCTCGATGAACTTCAAACTGGTTATTGAATAGTGCTCAAAACTTGTTCGCGAGTTTCTGCGTCTTCACGTTCTTCGGTGTGGGAAGATGGCATGGCAATCTCCAGTACCTCTTCTATGATGGCAACGTAGTGGAGGGTCACACCTTCCAGTTGGTCGGCTGTAAGATCTTCTTCCACGTTCATGCGATTTTCCGCAGGCAGAATTACATCTTTCACTCCTGCACGCTTCGCGGCCAGGAATTTCTCTTTGATTCCGCCCACCGGCAGCACGTTGCCGCTTAAGGTAATCTCGCCGGTCATGGCGGTTAGCGGCCGGACTGGCTTGTCCGTAAGCAGTGACACCAGGGCCGTGGCCATGGTCACGCCTGCGGACGGACCGTCCTTGGGAATCGCCCCTGCCGGCACGTGAATGTGTATGTCGTGGTCCTTGAAAAAATCCTCCTGGATGCCCAGCTTCGGAGCATTAGAGCGGACCCACGTCAGGGCGGCCTGCATAGATTCTTGCATGACCTGCCCAAGTTGTCCCGTCATGGTGAAGCCGCCCTTGCCCTTCATTTTGTTGGCTTCAACAAAGAGCACATCGCCGCCGGCAGGGGTCCAGGCCAGTCCCACGGCCACTCCGGAGCGCTTAGTGCGCTCGGCAATCTCCGTATCGAGACGAACCTTAATGCCGCCCAGGAACTCCTGAATGATCTCCCGGGTAACCACCAGCTTTTCGGTCTTGCCCTCAGCCAGACGGCGAGCCTGTTTGCGGCAGATCGCGCCGATGTTGCGTTCCAGATTGCGCACTCCAGCTTCACGCGTGTAGTGCCGCGTGATAAATCTTACTGCGTCCTCCGGCATTTCGATTTGATCCGGCTTTAGGCCGTTCTCTTCAATCTGTCGAGGAATCAGGTAACGCTCGGCGATATGCACCTTATCGTCTTCCGTGTATCCCTGAAGCTCGATGATCTCCATGCGGTCCCGTAACGGTTCCGGAATGGTATCCAGCATGTTTGCTGTACAAATGAACAGCACCTTCGAGAGATCGAAAGGCACGTCCAGATAGTTATCGCGGAAGGTGAAGTTCTGCTCCGGATCCAGGGTCTCCAGCAGTGCCGAAGAAGGATCACCGCGGAAATCGCGTCCCAGCTTGTCCACCTCGTCCAGGACGAAGACCGGATCATTAGTCTCCGCGCGGCGAATGCCCTGAATGATCTGTCCGGGCAAGGCGCCAATATAAGTGCGGCGATGGCCACGAATTTCGGCCTCATCATGCACGCCGCCGAGCGAGAGGCGCACAAACTTGCGCTCCAGCGCCCGCGCGATGCTGCGGCCCAATGAAGTCTTACCTACTCCGGGAGGGCCCACAAAGCAAAGAATTGGCCCCTTCATGCTGGGTTTGAGACGGCGCACGGAGAGGTAATCCAGAATGCGGTCTTTCACCTTGCGCAGGTCGTAGTGGTCTGCTTCCAGCACTTCGTGCGCTTTATTGATGTCTACTTCTACCCCGCTGGATTTTGCCCAGGGCAAGACCGCCAGCCATTCAATGTAGTTGCGGGTCACGGAATAATCCGCGGCCATAGGTGACATCCGAGAGAGGCGGGTTAACTCTTTCAGCGCCTCCTTCTTCACATCATCCGGCATGCCTGCGGCCTCAATTTTCTGCCGCAGTTCTTCCACGTCACGCTGCGCTTCGTCCTGCTCACCCAGTTCTTTCTGAATGGCTTTCATCTGCTCCCGCAGATAGTATTCGCGCTGCGACTGCTGCACCTGGTCCTGGACTTCAGTCTGGATCTTGTTCCGCAACTGCTGCACTTCCAGTTCTTTGGCCAGATGCCGGTTGATAGCCAGCAATCGCCGCTGGACATCAGAGGTTTCCAGGATTTCCTGCTTGTCCTTGGTTGAAAGAAAAGGCAAGGAGGAAGCCACAAAATCCACCAGGCGGCCGGGCTCATCGATATTGATAGCCACGGTCTGCAGCTCGTCAGAAAGGGTTGGTGAACCGGCAACGATCTGCTGGAACAGGGTCAATACGTTGCGCTGCAAGGCCTCAAGTTCAGGTGAAGTATCCGGCTCGTGGTCCTCGAGGGGCTCCACG
This sequence comes from Candidatus Angelobacter sp., assembly GCA_036522215.1. GTDB lineage: Bacteria > Acidobacteriota > Terriglobia > Terriglobales > Acidobacteriaceae > Angelobacter. The sequence continues at coordinate 7,719 of DATDGH010000585.1, forward strand.
TGGGCGCGCAAAAACGGTGTAAGTTGCGTGAATTCCTGAAGTTTCGCTCGCGAGAGACCTTCAGTAAACACGAACAGGCTTTGATTCGGCATTTTGACGACCTTATGGACGGTCGCCAAGGTACCGATGCTGAACAGATCAGTCGGCTGGGGAGAATCAACTCGCGCCTCACGCTGCGCCACCACCAGGATCGTTTTTTCATCGCCCAGAGAATTTATAAGTTGAATCGAGCTTTCCCGTCCCACAGTTAAGGGCAGGACAGCATGCGGAAATAGCACCGTGTCGCGAACTGGCAACACTGGGACACCATTCTTGCTCAGCTCGACGACTTGCTTAACATCCGGCGCCGGGCTTGCAACTAAAGGTGTTTTTTGACTTTCAGACGACATAATATTCCTTGATAATAATACGCTCAGATATTGATGACTTGGGACACCCGAAAGATGCAGTCCGGGAGTCGGGAGTCGGATTGTATTGTAAGACCGCCTTAGCAGCAATTCTTATTTGGCTCTAGGGTATACCCCTAGTACCTTAACGAAACCGGCAACTTCGGCCAAATGGTCAAGGGCCTTAGCCATGGCCTCGTCCTGCCCCCTGAGTATGTCGACATAAAATACGTATTCCCAGGGACTGCCGCGAACTGGCCGGGATTCAATTTTTCCCAGATCCAGGTCTCGCAAAGCAAAGACGCTCAAGGCTTTAAACAATGCGCCCGCCACATTCTTCAGAGAGAAGACAACGGAGGTTTTATCGGCAGTCGGCAGAACCTTTCTGATTTTTTCGACCAGAAAGAAACGAGTAAAGTTCTGCTTGTTGTCCTCCAGCCCGGTGAGCAGAATCCGCCCCCCATATTGTCGGGCGGCCTGCTTGCTGGCAATGGCGCCTGCATCCTTGATTTTGTTCTCCATTAGATACTTGACGCTGCCGGCGGTATCGTAGAAGGCAACTGGAGTCAGCTTCGAATCCCTTCGCAGGAACTTGCGGCACTGGTCCAGCGCTACAGGATGTGAGAGCACCTGGCGCACATCCTTGAGTTTCACGCCCGGATAAACAATAAGATTGTGTTCAATACGTAGCCTGAGTTCCCGCCGCACGAAGACGTTGCGCTCCATCAACAGGTCAAGATTTTCGCCCACTGAGCCGGCGAGGGTATTCTCTACTGGCACCACCGCACAAGTAGTTCTGCCGGAATCAAGAGCATCGAATACGTCTACTGAGCGGCTGCACGGCAGCACCTCGGCTTTAGGCGCCAGCGTGCTGGCTGCATGATGGCTGAATGCGCCGAGTTCTCCTTGAATGGCCACTTTCATGGTGTCAACAGTATACGCACCCATATCGTTGGGCCGTTCTGCCCGCGATTACGAGAATTCTGTTCCTCGTTGCAAACAAAGACAGCGTGGTTCTCCGAGAATTTGGTAACTTCCACCCCGCCACGCGAAGCGCGCGTCGGGGACCCCGGTTGAGTAAATTGGTAACTTGGTAATTGAAAATCAAAAGCAAAATCTGCCGTTACTCCCGCAGCGATTTGGCACTTCTGATTTGGTTGCCGCAAAGTTCAACAAAAAATGTAAAGCAGAGTTGCTGCGGGCCGGGCGCAGCTCTCGATTTTATTGCAACCAGTCTCCGACATTGACCTTCCAAATTAGGAGCAGGCTTTGGTACCAGCCAACTTGAAACAAGGAGTAGGTGACATGCTTTGGACACTATTTGTAGTTTTGTTAGCCCTGTGGCTGCTGGGCGTGGTAAGCAGCTATACCATGGGCGGATTTATTCACTTGCTGCTGGTGCTGGCATTGATCGCGCTGGTCTTCCAGCTCATCACCGGCAGAAGACCGGTAGTGTAGATCACTGGAACCGAGGAGGCTACTTATGGACAAAGATCGCATTAAAGGAAAAGCTGAAGATACAGCAGGCCGGGCTGAACGGCAGATGGGCGAATGGACCGGGGACAAGAAAATGCAGGAGGAAGGCCTGAAGCATCAGGTAAAAGGCAAAGCCCGAAATGTTGTCGGCGAGGTGAAAGATGCGGCGCGCGACGCGATGGAAGATGTGCGCCGGGACAATCCGCCTGAAGACGTTGAAGATATTGACCGGGAGAAGGGAGCTGCGTAATCCACTGCTTCAGGGAAGCAGAAAAGGCGTTCCGAATGGAACGCCTTTTTGTTTCAGACCAGCTATCGGCTTTAATTGCGAGTCTTGCGTATTCGGGCGAAGACCTCGGACAATATAAGCCGGATGGGAGTGCCGCTGATTTGAAATTCAGTCGACTCCAGCCACCCTGCCGGCCGGCAATCATATCCCTTCTGCGTCCCCGGATCGAGAATCCAGATATTCGGCACACCAAATTTCTTATAGTCCTCGACCCGCTCCTGCATACGTCGCATAGTGTCTTCCGGCGACAGGATTTCGATGCAAGCAAGGGGAGGCTTGGTCAGAATCTGTTCCACGGGCTGATCGAGGGATATCAGACAAACATCGGGAACGCGAAAGCGCGTTGCTGAAATCTGCATCCGCTGCTCGGGTAGAACTTCGATATTCCACTCCTGCTGGCGCTGACCAAACCAGAGAATCAAGGCAGCCTGCAAAGCAGCATGATCGTGCTCACCCACGTTGCGTTCCTCCAACCTCCCGTCAACATAATCACAATCCGGGCGGTAGCTGTTTTTGAGGTATTCACTCACCGATACTAAAGTGCTGCTTGCCATAACAGACTTGTTTCCCTCAGGCTAATTTTACAACTTCCATGCAGAACGCAATCAACCAGTCTCAATCATCAAGTTTCCCGTCTTGTCCGCAAGAAATTTATGCCCCGGCGGCACTACCGTTGTTCCGCTGTACTCCGTGACTATCGCCGGTCCGCGGTGAATCTTTCCTGGCTTGAGAGATTCTCTGGGCACGACAAACGTCTTATGCCTTTTGCCGGAAAACCAGACTTGAGCTGACGATTCTTTGAGCTTCCCTGCTTTGTTCTCGATCTTCAGCCTGCTCAGTTTCTCCTTGGATGGCACCCGCCCCCGCAGACGCACAGTCACAATTTCCACCTCGCGCTCCGGGCTACTGTAACCGTAGCGGCGTTTGTGCTCGGCATGGAAGCGCTGAATCACATCTCTCGCGAAAGGGAGATTCAACTCATATCCCTGGCCACGATAGCGCAGGTCACAGCTTTTTTCGAAGATCGCTCTTCCCTGCCAGCCCTCCTGGTTGAGTTCTGCGCTTAACCTGCTTTTGAGATCGGCATATAGGCGATCCAATTCCTTTAAGGGAAGCTCGCGGAGGCGCATCAGAATGGTGCGCGAATGGTCCTTCACCACGTCGCTGATGAGAATGCCCAGGGCTGAAAGTGCACCCGGATACGCGGGCACAATGACCCTGGGAATTCGCAAGGCCTGAGCCAGTTCACAAGCGTGCATGCCGCCGGCGCCACCGAAAGCAACCAGCGCAAACTCCCGGGAATCGTAGCCGCGTTCAATTGAGACCACGCGGATGGCCTTCTCCATATTGGCATTGATTACACGCACGATTCCGGCCGCCAACTCTTCTACTGATAACCGGCTCCCGCTCCGCCTCAGCCATCGCTGCACGATCTCAAGAGTCCGCGGCAGATCCAGTTCGAAGTCGCCCCCGAGGAACTGATTGGCCGGCAGACGGCCAAGCAACAGGTTGGCATCGGTGACTGTGGGTAACTCGCCTCGACCATAGCAGATGGGGCCCGGATCAGCGCCCGCCGATTCCGGTCCTACGCGCAGGGCACCGCCAGCATCGAAGCGCGCCAGGGACCCGCCTCCGGCGCCGACCGTGTGGATGTCAAGAATGGGCACGCGAACCGGCAGTCCGGCAACCTCCGCTTCGTTGCTGGTGGTGGCAGTTCCTTCCACTAGCGCCACATCCGTGGAGGTCCCACCCATATCGAAGCTGATGATGTTCTCGAAGCCGCTGCGCCCGGCCAGTGCCGATGCGCCCACCACTCCCCCTGCCGGACCGGAGAGAACGGTCCTGACCGGTTGAGCGGCGGCGGTCTCTAGGGCTGTGATGCCGCCACTCGACTGCATGACAAAAATGCGTGCCCGGTTACTCTGCCCGGCACGTGTTTGCAGCCCCTGAAGATATTTCTGCATGATGGGCTGCAGGTAGGAGTTCACCAGCACGGTGCTGGCCCGTTCATATTCCCTGAACTCGGGCAGAATCTGATGGGAGATGGATAAAGGCACATTCAGCTCTTTGAGTGCTTTGGCCACGGCCTGTTCGTTCTGAGGATTGGCAAAAGAAAACAACAGCGAGATTGCAATTGCTTCAGGCTTTCCCGCTGAGATCGCGTTGACCAGGTTGCGTAATCCAGCCATGTCCGGCAGTTGGATCACCTTGCCATCGGCGGAGGTCCGTTCCTCCACGCCGAAGCGCAGCTCTAAAGGAGCCAGCGGAGGGTCCTTCTCGAAAAAGAAGTCGTATAACTTCGGCCGATGCTGGCGGCCAATCTCGATGGAATCTTCAAAGCCTGCGGTAGTTACAAATGCCACCCGCGCGCCCTTGCGTTGCAGGAGCGTATTTGTGCCAACCGTGGTGCCGTGAAGAATGGTTACTGGAACACCGGGAGAGGCAATCTTGCTGACGGCCTCTGCAATAGCGGCCGAAGGATCAGCAGGAGTCGAAAAGACCTTCAAAATGCGGAGGGTAGAATCTTCCAGCCAAACACAATCGGTGAAAGTTCCTCCACTATCGATGGCAATTCTGAGGGGCGGGCGGTCAGGCATGAATTTGACAGGTTACACGGTACCTGCCCTTATCACAACGAGACAAGGGTCAGTGAAGTCTTGAGTACAGCGGTCATAGTTTTTTGCCCATCATCAGAGCGTCGATGGAATCGAGATAGTAGTTGGGCAGGATCTTCAGGCCCACGTAGCCATGTTTCTTGTAGAAGTGCAGGGCTGCAAGGTTATCGATGGCGGTTTCCAGCGACAGATAAGAAGCGCCGGCCGCTTTTATTTTTTCTTCCGCCGCGTTCAGCAAACGGCTTCCCAAGCCGCTGCGCCGGGCCTCCGGCAACACGTCAATGGTGATGATCTTGCCCATGCGCTGATCAGAGCGCCGTGGACGAAAATGCTCAGCCACCACAAATCCTTGTATCTTGCCAGACGTCTCTCCAACGATGCCAACTGCACCAGGCCGGCCTAAAAAATGACGCAACTCGCC
>DATDGH010000586.1:0-11899 GCA_036522215.1 Candidatus Angelobacter sp.
GGGACATTTCTGTCGCTGCCAGGCGTTGAACCTGAAGATGCGTGAGCCGGTGCTCGACGCTATTTCCAAGGGCACGCCGTTTCTCGGCATCTGCGTGGGCATGCAATGGCTATTCGAAGGCAGCTCGGAGGCGCCAGAGACTCCGGGAGCGGCATTGTTTGCCGGAGAGTGCTCGCGATTTCCGATCGAGGTCAAGTCGCCGCACGTCGGCTGGAACAGAATTGAAGTCACCGGGAATTCTCGCCTGCTGCGAGGCATTGAGAGTGGATCGTTTGTTTACTATACCCACTCCTATCGCGCGCCTGTGATTCCGGAGACCGTGGCTTCAACCGCCTATGGTGGCGCATTTTCGGGCGCGGTGGAGCGCAAGAATGTGTTTGGCGTGCAGTTTCATCCGGAAAAATCAGGAAAGACAGGACTAAAGATCCTTGAAAACTTCTGCGCCATCTGAACAACTCACCAAGCGGATCATCGCCTGCCTGGATGTGGATGCAGGACGGGTGGTCAAGGGAGTGCAATTCCAGCAATTACGTGATGCCGGTGATCCTGCGGAGCTGGCACTGACGCATGCAGAGGCCGGCGCCGATGAGATTGTGCTGCTCGATATCACCGCCACGTCTGGGGAGCGCAAGACTCTTGTTGATAGCGTACGTCGGGCGGCTCGCCAGCTATTTGTCCCCTTCACCGTGGGCGGCGGAATTCGCAACCTGCAAGATGCCGCGGAAATTTTTGATGCCGGTGCCGACAAAGTGAGCATTAACTCCGCAGCGGTTGCCCGCCCGAGCTTGATTAGTGAGATCGCAAATCGTTTCGGATCGCAAGCAGTGATTGTTGCCATTGATGGCAAGCGGGGAGCGACCAGTCCGCAAGAGGCTGAAGTCTTTGTAGCGGGTGGACGCAAACCCACCGGCAAACAAGTGCTCGATTGGGCCCGTGAAGCGGAAAACCACGGTGCAGGAGAGATTCTTCTTACCTCCATGGACCGCGACGGCACCGGCATAGGTTTTGATTGCGAGTTGACAGCCGCCGTGGCAGCGACGGTTTCTATTCCTGTGATCGCCTCCGGCGGAGCCGGCAATGCACAACATTTTGTGGAAATTTTCTCAGGCGGCAAAGCAGATGCGGCTTTGGCAGCGTCTATCTTTCACTTCGGCACGCACGCAGTGGCAGAACTCAAGCAGACGCTGCTGGCTGCCGGGATTCCCATGAGGTGGCCGTGCTGATCCCTTCGATTGATCTCATGGGTGGCAAGATCGTGCAGCTTGTGCACGGAGAAAAGAAAGCTCTGGAGTTTGAGAACTTCAGCTATTGGATCGAGCGCTTCTCTAATTATCCGCTGGTGCAGTTGATTGACCTGGATGCAGCCATGGGCAGAAGAGGCAACCACCAACTCATTGCCATGATTTGCAAACAGCTTCCCTGCCAGGTCGGCGGAGGCATACGAAGTATAGATCGAGCCCGTGAACTGCTTGACTTTGGAGTGGGAGCGCAGCGGGTAATCTTTGGCTCGGTTCTGGTCAACGATGGCAAGATCAATGTTGGGTTCGCGCGGGAGATTTCTTCACAATTTGGAGTCGGACCGGTGACTTTCGCCATCGACTCGCGTGGCGGCAAGGTAGCGATCAAAGGCTGGAAGGAGATCACGGCGATTGATCCTCTCGAAATGATTGCTGCGCTGGAATCCCATTGCAGCACATTTCTCTACACCCACATTGATACGGAAGGCACCATGAGCGGATTTCCCTTGGAGGTCGCCCAGCGATTGCGGAGCGCGACTAAAAGACGGCTGATTGTTGCCGGCGGAATCAAGTCCGTGGATGAGGTTCGGGCACTGGATGCGATTGGGGTTGATGCAGTGGTGGGGATGGCTATATATAAAGGAAGCATGGGTGGTTGAAACAGTAACCAAGAGTGATGAAAGAGACTCTGGAAACAATCAATCGAATGCAGGCCGACGGAATCATTGGCCAATACGCCATTGGCGGAGCTGTGGGAGCCACCTTCTACTTGGAGCCGGCTGCCACACTCGACGTGGACATCTTTGTCATGCTTCCAGAGGTTTCAGAGAGTTCGCTCGTGAGTCTGTCTCCCATCTATGAGTTCTTGGCAAGCCATGGATATAAGCTCGAAGGTGAACACGTCATAATTGGTACCTGGCCTGTTCAGTTCTTGACGCCGGGCAATGCCCTGGAAAGAGAAGCTCTGTTCGAAGCCGTTCAAACCGATGCAGGAGCAGTGCCCACCTGGGTAATGACCGCAGAACACTTGGTGGCAATTGCGCTACAGACAGGTCGGTCAAAAGACTATGCCAGAATCATAAATTTTCTCGAACACCGAGCCGTAAATCGAAATAGACTAGATGGTATTCTGGCGCGACATGGACTAACAACCAAGTGGAAGATGTTTAAGAAGAGATATCTTGAATGATTAACGAAAGACGCAAAAAGCTTGCATCTCTCAGCTTCGGTGAAAAATTGGAGTTGTTGGAAAAACTTCGCCAACGTAGCTTGATGTTGGCCGAAGCGCGAGAACGGCTCGCCAGGAAAAAGAAGGATGACCATTTAGAGAGTACCAAAGACGGACAGAGTCAAATAACCCATCAGTAGGCAGTCATCCTGGAATCACGCCATGCTCCAGCAAAATTCGCTCTGCCTGGGCTACACCTTTGGCTTGCACCGCTTTAATTCCAATTCTCTTTGCTGCTTCTACGTTCAGTTGGCTGTCATCTACAAACAGGATTTCCTCGGCGCGGCAGTCCAGGACTTCGGTTACGTGGTGAAACGCTTCTTCGTCAGGCTTGATCTTGCCCATCAGATGGGAAGCAAAATGATGGTCGAAAGCGCCGCCCAGTTGCATGTCCACCATCAGGCGCGGCCAATGCAGAACATTGGAATTAGACAATGTGGCCCGCGCATACCGCGCCGGGACACGGCTAATCAGATCAAGCGCGCCAGGGAACAGACCTGTGGGCCAGCGTGTGAACTCTTCCAGAAGCTGGTCTCTCCCCACCGGTAGCGCCATCTCCACGATGAGTTGATCGGCAAACACCTCAGCCGTGACCCTTCCAGTTTCAAATGCCCTTACCACAGGAGAGGTTAGCCACATCCCCAGAAGCTCGTCCCGTGAAACCCGATTGTCCATCCACGCCAGCATCGCGGGCACACCGGAGAGTTCCACCAGCACTCCGCCTACATCGAATAGCACAACGCGAATCTGGTTCTGATGCGACATTCGTTCTTGTTATTACGTTAAACGGCACAATAGAGAGATAGCAAATGGCCGCCAAAAGCGAGGGCCAATTTGCCGTACAATACCTTCTACATGCCAGCGGAAAACCTAAGCCGTTACGGAGTGGCCGACCGCTTGAGTGATGCCGCTGCGGCCAAAATCGCAGTCAGTTCAGCCACGCCCATTGCCACGCTGGCGAGCCGTCCGCTGTTCCCCAATCACGGCATTCCACTGAGTCTTGAGCGGGTAAAGCAGGTGAGTGTGAACACCAGCGCCGTGGAACGCAGAGCGCAAACACACACTGCCCGCCGCACGGTGAAGAAAGAATGGCAGGCAGCCTGGGAACTGCGGGCGATCTCCTGCATGGACCTGACCACCCTGTCAGGCGACGACACCGATGAACGCGTACGGCGGCTCTGCGCTAAGGCCCGGCAGCCGCTCGAACACGAATTGATTAAGAAATTAGGAATTGAAGAACTGAGAATCAAGGTAGCGGCTGTCTGTGTGTATCACCGTTTCGTGGAAACGGCGTTGCGGGCTCTGGAAGGTAGCGGAATCCGCGTGGCCGCCGTCTCTACCGGCTTCCCTGCCGGCCTCTCACCTGTTCAGGAACGTGTGGCTGAGATTCGCCGGTCCGTGGAAGCGGGCGCCCACGAGATCGATATCGTGATTACTCGTGCCCATGTCTTTGCCGGGAAATGGCAGGAACTCTACGACGAAATTGCTGAGTTCAAGCAGGCCTGCGGTCACGCGCACATGAAGGCCATCCTGGGCACTGGCGACTTGCTTACGCTGCGCAACGTGGCCCGGGCCAGCTTCGTGGCCATGATGGCAGGGGCAGATTTCATCAAGACCTCAACCGGCAAAGAGCCCACCAACGCCACGCTACCTGTAGGCCTGGTGATGACCCGAGCTATTCGTGAATACGCGGATGAAACAGGGATGGCGGTTGGATTCAAGCCGGCAGGCGGCATTCGCACAGCAAAACAATCCACCGAGTGGCTGGCCCTGATGAAAGAGGAGTTGGGAACGGACTGGACCCGGCCAGAGTTGTTTCGCTTTGGCGCCAGCGGGCTTTTGAATGACATTGAGAGGCAACTCGAACACTTCGCTACCGGACGGTATTCGGCAGATTATAGGCATCCGGTTGCGTAGTTTTGTGTGTTGTGTAGTGTTTGTTAGGAGTTTATCTCGAGCGAAGCGAGAGAACCCTACGGGCTTGATGCAACATCAGGGCGAATGCCCTGCCGGGATTACGAACGCGAGAACCTACACGCTCACATTTGCATTGGGCATACGCCCTGAGACATTTTCATAGAAATAGGGTTTTCTCGCTTTGCTCGAAATAAACTGAAAAACTAAAAAAATGAGCATAGCTGAACAATTCGTCAGGATGGATTACGGTCCAGCGCCGGAGGACCCAAAGGAAACGCTGGCATGGTTGGACCGTCATGGGCGGAAGTTCAGCCATTTCATTGATGATGCATGGCGCCAACCGGCTGACGGCATGTTCTTCGACTCCTCCGATCCTGCAACAGGCGAGAAAATTGCAGCTATTGCCCAAGGCGCCGCAGCCGATATCGATGCCGCCGTCCAGGCTGCGCAAAAGGCATTGCCTGAGTGGCAACGCCTCTCGCCTCATGTGCGCGCTCGATACCTGTATGCCTTGGCGCGTGCTATTCAGAGACACTCGCGCAGGCTCGCCGTTCTGGAAACCATTGATAACGGCAAGCCTATCCGTGAGAGCCGCGACATCGACATTCCGCTCGTGGTTCGTCACTTCTACCATCACGCCGGGTGGGCGCAATTGTTGGAATCGGAGTTTCCCGGTTACGTCGCCTGCGGCGTTGTCGGGCAAATCATCCCCTGGAATTTTCCTCTGCTCATGCTGGCCTGGAAAATTGCGCCCGCCCTGGCTGCGGGAAACACGGTGGTGCTCAAGCCGGCGGAATTCACGCCCCTCACAGCGCTGGCCTTTGCCGAAATCTGCCATGAAGTCGGACTGCCTGCCGGCGTCGTGAACATTGTCACCGGTGACGGCTCAACCGGTGAGGCCCTGGTCAAACATCCGGGTGTGGACAAAATCGCCTTCACCGGGTCAACCGAAGTGGGCCGCGCCATCCGTGCTGCCACTGCGTCCAGCCATAAGCGCCTCTCGCTGGAACTGGGCGGGAAATCGCCCTTCATTGTCTTTGAAGATGCTGACCTGGATAGCGCCGTGGAAGGACTGGTAGATGGAATCTGGTTCAATCAAGGACAAGTATGCTGCGCGGGATCCCGTCTGCTCATGCAGGAGAGCATTGCTGAACCTTTGATTGCCAAAGTGCGGCAACGCATGAGCACCTTGCGCGCAGGTCCGCCGCTCGACAAGGCGATTGATATCGGCGCCATCGTCGCGCCTGTTCAACTGGATCGCATCCGGCGTCTGGTGGACCAGGGAGTGGCGGAAGGTGCGACGTGCTGGCAGCCGGACACCATTCTGCCTTCACGCGGTCTTTACTATCCCCCAACTTTACTGACGAATGTCCAGCCCACATCCATCGTTGCCCAGCAAGAGATCTTCGGCCCCGTTTTGGCTGCGATGACCTTCCGTACGCCCCGCGAGGCGGTGGAACTGGCCAACAATACCACCTACGGCCTGGCAGCGTGCGTATGGAGCGAGAGCGTCAACGTGGCGCTGCATGTGGCTGCGCAACTGAAGGCGGGCGTCGTTTGGGTGAATTGTACGAACCTGTTCGATGCCTCCTGCGGCTTCGGCGGCTACCGTGAAAGCGGCTACGGTCGTGAGGGTGGCCGCGAAGGCCTGCGCGAATATCTTGAGCCGTCGTGGTTTAAACACGCTCCCATGCTGCCGCCGACGAGTCAGCCAAAACTCGAGGCGGAAAATATGGACGAGTCCGAGTCGAATTCTCCAGCCATTGATCGTACGGTCAAGCTCTACATTGGCGGAAAACAGGTTCGGCCGGATTCAGGCTACAGCGTGGAAGTTCGCGCAAATGATGGCCGTCTGCTGGGCGAATCGCCCCTCGGCAACCGCAAAGACATCCGCAACGCGGTTGAAGCAGCGCGCAAGGCCGAAGCCTGGGGCAAGGCAACAGCTCACAATCGTGCCCAGGTCCTCTATTACATGGCGGAAAATCTTTCGCAGCGCCAGGCCGAGATTGCCCGCCGCCTCGCTGCCGCAGTGGGCGAACAGCAGGCAGCGAAGGAAGTTGAACGAAGCATTGAAAGGATCTTTTCCTACGCAGCCTGGGCCGACAAATTCGATGGAGCTGTGCACAACCCGCCGTTCCGCAATGTCGCCATCGCCATGAATGAGCCTATTGGCGCCGTCGGCATCATCTGTCCGCGGGAACTACCGTTGTTAGGCCTCCTGTCAGTCGTACTGCCGGCATTGGCTGTCGGCAACACTTTAATCGCAGTTCCTTCAGAAACTTACCCGCTGATTGCCGGCGATCTGTATCAACTCTTCGACACCAGTGATTTGCCTGGAGGCGCCGTCAACATTGTGACCGGCTCCCCCTCACAATTGCTGAAGGTGTTGGCGGAACATGACGACGTTGATGCCATCTGGTCATTCGCAGACGAAACGGCCGCCGCAGATGCAAAATTCCATTCCGTCGGCAACCTGAAGCAGGTCTTCACCAACGAGGGTCGCGTGATTGACTGGTTCGACTCCAAACAAGGCGAAGGCCGCTGGTTTCTGGAACATGCTACCCAGATCAAAAACATCTGGGTGCCGTACGGGGAATAAAACAATCTTATATACTCTGCCCCATGCCTAAACTGCGTGGTCGGTCAGCGTTTTTTGGGTTGATTCTCGTCTGCATCCTGGTCTATGGCGTGGTGGTTGCCTTGGATCCATGGGCCATGCATATCGGCGGGCGCTGGACGCCATTTCTGACTTGGCACGGATCAGGTAAGCTACTTACGAAAGGCGGAGTTGGGTATCCGCTGTACGTCTCTTTTTATCCCTCTTCACATTTTTCCCAGCTTCACCTGGATGGTCTGCGTCCCACCGGCGGTTTACAAGGTTCAGGATGGCTTTGTACTTCGCCAGGCGTGACCCAGTATATGACGCTAAGTGGCACCATCTTCGGCGGCTGGGGCAACACCGATGGCGCATTGATGAGCTTTCGTCTACTCGAACAAAAGATCATCGACGTTGGGCAAGGGCAGGGCTTCTTTGACCTGACCGGCAAGTGGCACGGACCGCAATTGATAATGGATGATCGGAACCATGTGCCGAACACATTCCGCTCCGGCTTGAGAATCGAGCACGCTTCCGTGATCTTGGAATGGAACACCTGGTCGGACTTCAAATCTGAGTGTGCGAACGCCACGATTCACCCTGTTCACCCTTGAGAGCTTATGCCTGCGGCGCAAGACGGTGTGGAGCACCATCTTCTAAGGACTCTTCCTGAACATCACCCTTCCCCTCAATTTTGATAGAACAGAAAAACACCGGCGCCCGATCTACTTTTTTGCTTTCCACAGTCCGATGGTATTGCCCTCCGGATCCTGCATCCACGCAAATGTGCCGCTCGGAATATCCACTGGCGGTACCAGCGTTTTGGCTCCCAGCGCTTTTGCCTTTTCCAGGTAGGCGGCCACGTCATCCACGTCCACATAAAAAACTGTGTAGTGATAAGGCTCGTGACCGAGCGCCGTGATGTGGCCGGTGATGCCGCCCGTCTCTGCGGCAATCATCGCGGCAGGTCCCATCGCCTCGATTTTCCAGTCGAATAATTTTTTATAAAACTCCTGAGTCTTCGCGCTGTCTTTGCATCCGATTTCGAAATGCACCACTGGTCGTCCCACAATTTCCTCCTCATTAAAAAGCAAATAGTATAAATAATTTATCTGAGTAACCAGCCGACAATGATTCTGGTTACTCAGGTATATTCATGCCCGTAATTTCTTATTATCGGGATCAGCCACTTTACTTCTTGACGGCTTCCACGCGCACGAGCAGTGCTTCCGGTTTGCCATTCACACTGGAAAACTCATCACTGGAAAGCTTTCCGCCCTCCAGGAATTTAGTCGTGTTGCGAAGTGCAAATTTCATTCCGTTCACTGAAAACTCCGACCGATAAACCAGCGCGTCTCCTTCCCACTGGCCTGTCTCCACCAGAGCGGCGGGGAAAGAGTCCCCAAACACATATGCCTTGTAGGTTTTTTCGTTCGGATCCCATGTCATTACCAGCACGCCATCGAATTCACCAACCGGTCCTTTGGAGTGAAAATGATTGAAGATCGAATTTCCGCCGGGACCGGACTCGCTGATATAAACCCCGGTGTTGACACCGCCATTGGGAGAGAACGCAGATTTTGGATAGGTTTCGGTGTACTCCCAGCGGCCAACATAAAGCTTCGCCAGGCGTTGCATTTCCGGAAGTGGCAGTTGCGGAGGCTGTTTTTCCTGCGCTGCCAGGTGGAGGGAAGTAAACCCGGCCAGGGCAAGAAGCAAAACAACAAATGTGGAAAGAATCCGAAGCTTTGTAATGTGACTCATGCGCAGTATTCCTTTGCGTCCTTCCTTGGTGTCCTTCGTAGTTGAGCTTTTGCTTTTGTTGTTGGTGTGAAGCCAAGAGCCAAAGGCTATCCGAACCGCAGGTTCGGATTTACGATTGCGCCGCCAGCGTTGATTCCACTGGTCGAGATGGCTGTTGTCTCCTAAGGACTGCCGCTGAAATCAGCGTGATCACCAGCCCAACCGGGAATGGCTCAATAAACGTGAACAGCCCATTCCACAGAGGATTCTCGCACAGATCCTTATATCTCTTGATGTCCTGAATCTGTTCCGCGATCTTCGCTGCGCTAGCGCCAGATGCTTGCAACTTGGCCACCAGATACGCCCCATATTTGTCCATGAAACCATGCAGAAAGTTGTAATAAAGGATCTCCCAGCTCACCACATAGCACAGAGAGGAGATCACAGTAATGGAAATGCCGACGATAAAACCTTTGGTGAAGGTGATCTGGCCATTGCCCACATTTTCGCGGTAAGAGCGGATACCGAAAAATACCAGCAGAAACGCAAGAACGATGGTGGTATAGCCAAGGATTTCAGCTTTGTCGAAGCCAATCCGGTCTGCAAACGGTATGGTCGCCGCCATCAACACCGACACAATGGCGCCGGAAATCAACCCAAAAGTTATGATCGTTTTCTTCATAAGCCAGCCTCCGGGAACTGCGAAAGTTTAGGTTTCCTGCGCATCCTAGCTGCGATTTCGGTTGATTGTCGTCATTCTTTTGGGTGATTTTAGCGTCTGGAAGTCAAAAATCATTCTTTAGAGTGAATAGTTTAAGGAATCAGGCCGAGTTCCTTGCCCAATTGCACCGCCTGCGTCCTGCGCTTTGCCCCGAGTTTATCGAAAACCCGGCTGGAATGGGTCTTAACCGTGTTCTCGCTGACGAAGAGTTTCTGGGCAATCTCCCGGTTGCTCATGCCCTGTGCAATAAGCTCCAGGATCTCAAGCTCGCGACGGGTGATCCCCAGGTCCTCTCGTTTTCTCTCATCTGGGACAAAGGGTTTCTGTACTCCGACGGGAACCTCTTTGAAAACGATCCTCTCTTTAGTCTTAGTGAGTTTGAGGCCAAGCCAGATGCCGACTACCGCGAAGGTAACGGCTGTGAGCCCTCCGTAAATTTCCAATGAATGCTCAACCACCAGAAACCGATATTCGGTCCACTTGAGCAGAGCAATAAGGAGTCCGCCAACCAGGCCATAGATGAGGATGTGGCGCTTCATGCAGGATATGGGGCTTACCAGCCATTGTTATCGGGATTATTTGAAACTGCAACAAGATTCCAAAGACAGCTCGTTTTTCGCCCCCATCATCCTTGGAGTAAAACTTTAAGTGCTATTCATATCTCAATGCCAACATTGGATCCACCCTTGTGGCAGATTTTCAGGGAAGGCTGATTATAGTCATTGGACGTACACACGTTATACGAGTTAGCAGCCGACTCTTGACATCAAAGCTTGAGGCTTACGGCCACACCATCACGCAATGGCAATATCGTAGTAAAGAACTCCGGCATGGCGTAAAGGCGTTGATTGAATTCCTGAATCGCGCGAGTGGAGGCCTCTTTCGGCTTTGGTTCTGTGACGCGGCCGCTCCAGAGGACGTTGTCGGTTATAAACAGTCCACCCTTGCGCAAGCGATCCGGCGCCAGATGCAGCACCCGAGGATAGTCGTCCTTGTCGACATCATTGAAGATAATGTCAAACTGCTGTTTCTGTTCGGAAAGCAGTTCCAGCGCGTCGCCAATGGCGACGTGAACACGCCGCTCCACTCCGGCGCGCTGAAAATACCCTTGCGCCTCTGCTGCTTTGGCGGGGTCGCCATCTGTGTAGAAGACCTCGCCATCATCGCCAACTGCGCGGGCCCACCAGATAGTCGAGTAGCCGATCGCGGAGCCCAGTTCAAACACGCGTTTGGCGTTGATCAGGCGGGCATACTGGTACAGCACGCGGGCAACTGCCGGTCCCACGATCGGTATATCGCGGTCCTTTGCCTGTCGCTCCATTTCCTTGAGCACCGCATCGCGCTCCGGCAATATGTCGTAGATGTACTTCTCCACCGCGGAACCAGTGATGTCGGAATTCAAGAGATTGTCTCCCCCGGCTTCATGGTGATCAACTCCGTTCCCAGTCCGGCCCCTTTCAGCTCATGTCCAAAATCCTTTGGCGTTCCTGTAAGCGCCGGGAAAGTTCCCCAGTGCATGGGAATCACAGATTTTGGTTCAAGCAGGCGGCAGGCATGGGCTGCCTCCATGGGGCCCATGGTGAACAAATCACCAATGGGCAACATGGCCAGTTCCGGACGGTACAGGTCCCGGATAATCTGCATGTCTCCAAACACGTTGGTGTCTCCGGCGTGGTAAATCTTCACTCCGTTCTCAAAAGTGATAATGTAGCCGCAAGGGTCGCCACCATAGACTGTTTGGCCGCCATCCTCGATGCCGCCTGAGTGGTTGGCATGCACCATGGTGACTTTAACGTCTGCCACTGCTTGTGTGCCGCCCTTGTTCATAGGCGCGATCTGCTTCGCGCCTTTGTGTTGCAGCCACGAACACAGTTCGTAGATGCCCACCACTGTGGGATTGTATTTTTTGGCCAACTCCACCGCGTCTCCAATGTGGTCGCCGTGTCCGTGAGTGCAGAGCATAACGTCAATTTTTTCAAAGCTCTTCTTGTCGGCCGGAGTGGAGGGATTGTTCATGACCCAGGGATCAATCAGAATATTCTTTCCGCCCGGGCTTTGGATCAGGAAGGTCGCGTGCCCGAGCCAGGTTACTTTTATTCCATTCAATCTCATAATAGTTCTCCAAAAACAAACCAAAATTCTATTCGGTGCCCAAGAAAATGCGCAAACGGCCGAAGAAGCATTCAGACGCTGCGGCGGGCACTCAGCATTCAAACCAATTTGACATTCTTCTCAACCGCTTAAGTGTAGGCGGTCAGAAAATGAACAAGTCCTCCAGCTGATCTAACTATGCCCACAACGCCTTATCGCTTCAGCCCAAAATGTTCGCGGAGTGAATGCTGATTGCTCTCCACCGATTGCTCGTTAATCTTCTGGAATCAGCAGTCGTTTTGCCACACCCAAGCGCTGGGGTTTCTTCCGATGACCCGATGACCCGACGACCCGATGACCCGATT
>DATDGH010000587.1:0-6687 GCA_036522215.1 Candidatus Angelobacter sp.
ATTGAACAATTGGAGATCAATGGCCCCAGCATCTACGGGTACGAACCACTGCTCAGGGCCATTGCGGAGCGATATCGTGTACCGCAATCCTGCGTGGTCAGCGCCATCGGCGCCTCGATGGCCAACTACCTGGCCGTAGCCGCAGCAACGGAGACGGGTGATGAAATCCTGATCGAGCAGCCCGCGTACGACCCCTTACTCGGGATAGCGCGCTATCTGGGTCTGAAGATTCGTCGCTTTCAGCGTCCAGCGGAACTGAATTTTGCCATTGATCTCGAGGACCTGAAGCGGAATTTGACTCCTCGCACTCGGCTGATTGTGATTACGAACATGCACAATCCCAGTGGAGTGCTCTGCCCGGATGAAACGCTCAACCAGGTTGCTGCTCTGGCGCGGGAAGCAGGCGCTCTGGTGCTGGTGGACGAGGTTTACCGTGAAATGCTTTTTCAGAGCTGGCCGCGGACGGCGTTCGATATCGACCGGGAGCGCTTTCTTGTCGCCAGCAGCTTGACCAAAGCCTATGGGCTGAGCGGCGTGCGCTGCGGTTGGGTTCTGGCGCCACCTGAATTGGCCGAGCGTATGTGGCACATCAATGACCTGCACGGCTCAACCTTTACTCATCCGGGCGAACTGTTGAGCGTGATCGCATTGGCGAAGCTCCCTCAGATCGCCGAACGCATGAAGGCACTCCTGGATGAAAACCGCAAGGTCCTCCGCCAGTTCCTGAGTTCACATCCCCAGCTTGATTATCAATGGCCGGAATATGGAACCATCGTATTTCCCCGCCTGCACCACGGCCAGGCTGAAACCTTCTGTCAAAGGCTGCGCCAGGAATTTGATACCTCCGTGGCGCCGGGCAGATTCTTCGAATGTTCGGATCGCTTCCGCATCGGCGTGGGAGGCGCCACGGAAGAAGTCAGGGCAGCTCTGGACCAGTTGGGAAGGGCCCTCAAGGAATTGCCAGAATTGCCATAGACGCCGGAATTGCCAAAATTGAAAACCGGTGATGTCCAGATTCTCAATTACCCAATTACAAATTACCCAATTACCAAATTCTCGGTCAGCACAACAATGCCTGCGCCGCAATCAAAGCAAAATCCAAGAAGTCGAGCGCGCAACGACTAGGCTCTCGCTGCTGCGCGCGCCTGGACCTGTGATCGCAAGTGCATCAGAAACGCGCGCTGCACGCCGGTGAGAAAGTGTCCTTTCAACACAGCTACGCCGATGGTGCGCGAAGCCTTTTCATCGGCGACCAGGGCAAAATGGCAATCGGGCCGCCGCTCCAGCGCCATCTCCGGGACAATGGAAATTCCCAGTCCGGCGCCCACCATGGCCAGAATGCTGCTGAATTGGCCGCTCTCAAACACCACGCGCGGGAGCAGCCGGGCGCGTTTGCACATCTCTATGGCTGTATCGCGGAAACAATGATCGTCACGCAGGAGGAGGAAAGAGTCATTGCGCAACTCCTTCAAGGAGACGCTGGGTTTGCGGGCCAGAGCGTGGTTCTTGGGCAGAATGGCAAACAGGCGTTCGGTGAGAAGAGGAAAGCAATCCAGGTCGTGCCCCCGCGTGGGTAGAGCCATGATGGCCACGTCCACTACACCACCGCGAAGCCGGTCCAGGAGACGCGCGGTCACATCTTCGAACACGGTAAGGGAGGCCTGCGGGTATTTGCGGCAAAAGGTGCTGATGCGCGCCGGCAGAAAATAGGGCGCGATGGTAGGAATTACTCCCACATTAACTGGCCCTGTCGCGGAGCCCAGTTTGTCCGTCACTTCTTCCTTGGCCGCCTTGAGTTCGTTCAGGATGGCGCGGGCGCGGGGTAGAAAGAGCTGGCCCGGATCAGTGAGCTTCACCGTCCGGCCCAGGCGGTCGAACAGACGCACTCCCAGCTCCTCCTCCAGCTTGATGATCTGCTGGGACAGCGAGGGCTGCGCAACCTGCTCACGCTCGGCGGCGCGGGTAAAACTGCCAGTCTCGGCCACCGCACAAAAATATCGTAGCTGATGGATTTCCATAGTTAAAGACTATCGAAAACAGACCAATTATATATCGGAATTATGGGAGGAATGCAATGGTTCTTAACCAGCGGTCAGCTCTGCTTCAGCAGCCGCTGGATGCTGCGGTTGAGGGCGTCTTTAGTCGCCGCATACTCTTCCGCGGAAACCTTGCCGCGCAGGCGATCGCTTTCCAATTGAAAGAGTTCTCCCTTCAGGCCATCGAGCGCGGACTCATTCCGCGCCACGCGGGGAGAAGCGTCCCTTCGCACTCGCCAGAGCGCAAATGCGCCTAGCGCCAGAATGACGACGATGCCTGAAAGCATGAACCAAAGTTCCTTGCGCGATGTCTGCGTAGCTGCGGGTGCGTTACCAGGCCCGGGATGGCCGGCGCTTGCAGACGGTGGAGCGGAGGCTATCGACGGTGCAGTCTGCGCGGCAGAAGCAGATGCAGGAGCCTTGCCCAGACCCGAGATTTCGAACGGCGGCACCTCGCCAATCACAGGTTCCGCAACCACCTTTTCCATCCTTAGGCCGTTAGCCACAATCGGCGGGTTGAACGTCCCGGGCAGAAGTGCTTTGAATGACATGGACGCCGGCTGCACCACTCCAATACCCTGAGTGGGGTAAGGAAGTTTGAGACGGAACGTTGCCCTGCCGGTGTAGGGAAGCTCAAACTTAAACTGGAAGAGCGTCTCACCCGGCCGCAAAGGAAAATTGACCCGGAAGAGGTCCTTTCGGCCGGGCGCCGCCGTGGGCGAGATTTTCACCCAAATGCCTCCTGGCCCTTTCACTCCGGCCAACTCAACCGTGGCATCTTCCGGCACAGAAATCTCAAAATTGTGCGGGCTGGACTGCGTAACTGGAGGCGTGGAATGGTTAGCAATGATAAATTCCTCCCTGACCTTCAGTATGTTTTCGCTGGACTCCACCTCTATGAAGCCCTTACTTGCACTCAATCCCGGAATTTTGGGGACGGCGTCAAAAACATTCAACTCCAATGGAGTTGTGTCCGTCACGCTCTGGTCATAATTCACGCCCTGATGAAGCACGCGAATAACGTACTGCGCTTGGGCGTCATTCATATTCAAAACAAATGCGCCCTGGGCATCAGTTTGGGTGCGCGCCTCCTCCTGCATGCCTTCTCCAAGGCGAAGCAGAACTACCTGGTCCCCGGTAGCGGGGCGGCCTGTGGTCTGGTTTTGCACTCGACCGCTGAGGGTTTCCGCCCCCATGGCAACTGTCAGTAACGAAAGAAAGGAGAGCGAAAGAGAAGTCTTGAAGAAAAAATTCATCAGAATCAGGAATTCCTTGATGGCATCGATTCATCATAAATGCTGGGCCAAGAAAACGGCGAGACACGGTGCATGTCTCGCCCAAAAAAAGCACGGCTACTTTAGCCAACTACGGAGCACGCAGGAAGTTCAAAACCTCCTGCTGCGGGCTGGCAGATCAACCCGATTCTTCGTCAATCGGTGGTCGCGCCTGCTCCCGGCGGGGCAGCCACGGGAAGGGATGGACGACCAAACATGATTCCCGTTTCCACTTCCAGCCGTTGTCCGTCTCGCTCGTAAGGTCTGAACTTCCACTGTTTGAGGGCTTCGCTGATGGCCTTTTCCTGCTCAGGAAACGCGCTCAGGAAGTGGATGTGCTTCACCTTGCCCTGCTTATCAATAATGATGCGCACGGGGATGGCGTTATAGCGGCGCTGTGTGAGCACAGGCTCAACCCGCTCAATCACGTTATCGCCGTTGGCGTAGTCCTTGATGCACACGGGGACATTGCCCCCGCCCGTGCCTCCGGTGGAGTTGGCCTCGGCCGGGAGCTGCATTTTGCTGTTCATGTCCTGAACAAGCCCCTCCAGCGCCTTGGGATCATGGTTCATCAATACGAATTCGACGGTGTGGCAGCGAATCTGGGTGGCCAGCACGTACCAGTGCAGTTCCGCCGCCTGAGACCAATAGGCAAAGAAGGTGAAGGGGTGGCCGCCAATCGTGGTCTGCGAGGGCTTCAGCTCCACTTGATAGTAATCCGGGAGGTGGTTCTTGGAATAGTTCACCAGTTGCCGCGCATTGACCGCTGGCACCGGCGTAAAAAACATGTCCTGAGCGGCGAACATGATGCTGCCCCTGGCCTCTCCTTTGTAGTTGTTCGTCCGGCTGATCTGCGCCAGCACGTAGCTCCCGGTATCCGTTGGCGGCGGCGGCGTGTAGTTTTGTATCCAGTCGGGCGGCAGCGCGTAGGTGATGCCAAAATAGCGGTCGGTGAAGACGTTGCTGGTCACGGCGCCGCCCTCCGGCACCGGGGTTGTGGAATCGCTGGCGCTCGCCCATGCACCCTTAGCGATGATAATGTCCTTCGGCACCACTGTCTTAGGGTCAGGGTTGGTAACGTTGGAAAAATCGCCGCCACTTCTGATGGGACCAGGCTGGGAAGCAGACTGAGGGACAGGTTGAACAGGGGTATTGTCGACTGGGCCGCTTTGGATGCTTTGGCCCCAGGCCTGTACTGAAAAGAATAGAGCAATGACGATCAGGAAACCCGAACATCTGGACTGCATACTTCCTCCGTTGATAAAGCTTGCCCGCCGCTACGGGCTGGCGGCTCCTTGCAAAAGCCAAGAATCATAACCTGCAGATAGTTAGTTAGTACTTAGTAATTAGTTTTTAGCGAAAACGGAAAAACCGCATCGCAACACGGGATATGTGTCAGAGCTAAGCAAAATTGCAAGAACCGGGTTTCACTAAGTACTAAATACTAAGTACTAACTACTCGCTGTCACCGTACAAAAACAGGGGCAAGACACGCTGTCTCACCCCTGAAATCAAGTAAACAGATCGAGGTTACAGCGAGCGCAGGAAATTGATCAGGTCCTGCTGCTGGCTGAAGTTCAGGGAGGCGGCAGCGTTCAGCGAGTTGTTCGCTTCAGATCCGTTGCTGCCGTGGTCATTGATGGCGGTGATGATGTTGGTGGTGCGGCCATCATGCAGCAAGAAGATACGCTGTCCCACTCCCCACAACGGCGCCGAGCGGAACTGATCTCCGCCTGCTCCGCCCTGGGAAACGTTATCCGCCAAGCGTACGCCCATGTGATGGATCTCGATATCACTGAACGCCGGGACCGGCGACAGGCTCAATGAACCGACGCCGCTGCTGGTGGAGGTGGAACTCGACACCTGCGTGGTGCCGGGCGAGGGGTTGTGGCAGACCGCGCAGCCAACCGCGCTGAATAGCGAACGGCCATTAGCGATGGACGCTGCGGTAGCTCCCACTACATTGCCAGGAGGCGGCGGCGCCAGCCCGCGCATGAAGTTGGCAAACGCTGAGACGTCATCCAGAACGGCTGCGTTCGTTGTCTGCGCTGGGTTGGAATTGTCCTCCGGATACCCGGTGCCGGTCAGGTTCAGGCAGTTCGCAGGTAGTCCCTGTCCGCCGGTTCCCCCGTTGCCGTCTTCTCCCGGCAGCGGACGGTCCTGGGTGAACAGCAGGTTGCTGATGCCCATCTCCACGTTGTAGGCCTCACCGGCAAAGATGTGCCCAGATTTGTTCTGCGCCTTCCAGCCGAAGCGGGTGATGGTGCCATCGTTGCCGTTGTGGTTGAAATCGCCGCCGATGCCAAAACCGTTGTTCAGATTGTTGGCACGGTTCTTCTGCAGAGTGGAATCGTCCAGGTTCTCGATCAGGCCCAGGCCAAAGACCGGCGTGGGAATGCGGAAGATGAGGTTGTTGGCAGCCGAGGCAGCATTAAAGCTGGGCTGTCCCGGGTTGCAAGCGCCAGCGCCGTCCCCACGGCCGGCAACTGTAAACAGGTCTTCTACCCCACCGTTCGGGTTAGCAGTATTAGCCGAACCGTCCGCGTTGAAGAAGAAAGGGAAGCGGGCTTCGCGCGTCGGGCCGTTCCGGGTGATGAAGAATGGGGTCGAATTGGTGGTATTGCACACTACGGTGCCTATTTGCGCCGGGGTTTGTATCGGCGTGTCTTCCAGGTCGACACCTCCTGGCGCTTGCGAAACGCCGCCAGGGCCGGTGCCAGCGCCGTTGGTGCAGCTTCCAATACCCGCGAATTGCGGATTTACCGCGGGACCAGTCCCACCCACCACAGGTTGGGAATGACATCCTGCGCAGGAGTTGAAGTTAAACCGCGGGCCCAGGCCGTTGTTACCGGTGGGGCTGTTGGCAACCGACTCCACGTCCTGGAACCGAGCCAGACCATCGGCGAAAAAGGCGTTGAGACCGGGGTTGTTACCACCATCATCGTTGCGCACCTGTGCGAGCGGCTTCCCGGTTCCACGGCTGGCAGCCTGCACTCCGGGGTCGTTTACTTGGGCAAACGCTCCTGTGACCAGTAGCGCTGTTATAAAAATTGAAACCGAAACCTTAGCAAACTTCATCAAGATCCTCCTATTCCTCGTTTTTTCCCTTCTCTTAAACCGATGGTTAACGAGCATTTGGCTACGCAGACCCGTGGCAAATACGGATCATCCAGCAGCGCGCCAAACGTTTAAAGTTGCGATGACCCGGCCCACTCCTCAGCTATGCAACAGATGGAGGAGAGCCAATCACAGCAAGAAGGAAAGCGACTCATTTCGGTTGAAAGACTTCCAGTCTCGCCTGCTCCAGCAGATCCCGGGCTGCTGAAAAGGTGAGGTTTCGGGCGAAAAATCTCAGCGAAATCTCCGGGACGCTGCCC
>DATDGH010000588.1:0-3215 GCA_036522215.1 Candidatus Angelobacter sp.
GTCACCGGCTTCGGCGACACCGACGACGAAGCCCGCCAGCGCTGGACCATCGCCCTCAAGCTGCTCCAGTACGCGCTGGTGCAACTGGCCAAGCCCTTCAGTACACTGAGAGACAAATGAAGATTTCGATGCAGCTTGGAATGGCTATCGCTGTGGCGATTTCCGCAGGCTGCCATTCCAGGGAACCAGCTCAAGGGCGCAAGGCGCCACAACCGGAGCGGGTAATCCTGGAGCGGGCGAAGCAGTCGTACACCAAGAAGCAGTACATTGAGACTTTCATCCTTCTCCAGACTCTCAAGGACACGTGGCCTGACTCACCTTATGTTGCTCAGGCAAACCGACTCGTGGACGATTGCCGCAGACGGGAAGGGTGTGACTTCTATCTCAAGCAGTGGGAGGCACTTCCTCCAGGTGGAGGCATGATCTTTTTCCCCAGCATGCCGGATACTCCTAAGCAGCGAAAAAAGGGTCATCACCCAGCGAAGGAGAAAACAGGTGATAAGCCCCAGGAGACAGGAGGGTCAAAATTGCAAAAGAGTCACGTGCATGCAGATGGCTGATAAAATAATTTTCGGGGCCCGTAGCTCAGGTGGATAGAGCATCTGCCTTCTAAGCAGAGAGCGGGAAACTCGGCTGACTCAATTTTTTGCGAAGCTATCCGAAAAAAATCGCTAAATCTTGCCGGAGAAGCACCTTCGGAGCGGTTTTAGCAGGTTGAGTGGGCAAGTCCAAGCAAACTACTTCTCCTTCATTTTCCTCGCTTTTGCCGCTGTTTGTCGAAAGTAGTGTTACGTTTTTGTTACGTTCCTTCCAAACGCGCATTTGAGCTGGTCTGCGCTCTTCTAGGTTTCAAGAAACGTTCCTTCCGGGCCATCTGATCCATTTGGATTTGGTAAGCGGCAGCGGCATAATAAACGACAAGGATTCACCAAGCCAGCGGGCGTGTAGCTCAAACGGATAGAGCGTCGGATTTCTAATCCGAATGTTGGGGGTTCAAATCCCTCCACGCCCGCCATCCCATCGTCAGTCTCTTGACCGTGACGACGGGACGAACCCCGCCGGCCTCTGCCGTGACAGTCCAGCGTTCTAACCAACTGAACTACGTCCCCACTTTGTTTCCTTACACTTGTTGGGAAACCTGCGTATTTATTGGTTTTCCCCACTTTCCGATTTTTCCACGGTTTCCTGTTTTTCCGCCCCGTATCACCAATTTTCGGGGTTAATGGATACCAAACTGGATACCATGAAAGAGAGCAGCTGTCCCTGCCCCTTGCCAGTGTAACAAAGCGCTGTTTCGTTCGCCGCCATTGCGCGCCAGATCGCCAGCAGACATCGCGGCTACTATAATAATGATCCCTCCAGTTGTAAACGTCCGAAACGTTGGTTCGAAGAGACGGCCGCAACACTTAAGACGGTTTAAGAGACTCTTGGCGGGGATTCACGAACAAGTCTCGAATTTATACTTCTTAACACAGGAGGAATGCCGATCGAAATCGCAGCACTCTAAAAATCACTCTCCGCCACAGGCGTGTGCAAAAGCACTTGTTTGCAGCGAACTTGATGTATTTGGCTCAAGTCAGCGAAATGAATGTTGGTCTCCAAGGCTAATTCTAAGTTATTGAAATAAAACGGTTTATCTGGCTGGGATTCGCGAACGACTTTTCGAACTTTTACACTTCTTAACACAGACAGCACGATATGGCGACCGCAAGCCGAAGGAAGGACCGATTTCCGGTAATAGGGTCGGCCCTACCGGACGATCTTAGAACTGGCGATTTAATGGCCCTTTGGTGAGATCGAGAATTGTTCTCGGTCCTTCACTTGACCAGTGGTTCGCGCGCCGCTCTCAGGCCATGCGGCGTTCGTTTTCTGGTTTCTAACCCACCAAGAACTTTCCGGGCGCTCGGCATCGGCGAATCTCTTTCTAGCTACTTTCTGGCGCAAACATAAGATCGCTTCCCCAAGGCCCTCGTGAGTACTCACGCCTCCGTCCGGCTTGGAAAGCTTTTTTCGGATAGCAATGAAAACATCCGACAAAGGGCTTTGGGGATGGTTCGTTGCCGGATGTATCCTCTTGGTGATTCACTGCACCGCACACACACAGCATGCACCTGAGAAGTCGCTTCCAGGCGCGAAGTTGCCGCTCGCGGAACAACCCCCTGTATCAGAGGTCACTTGGCAACTGCTTCCCCCACTCACGTCTGGAGCACGCTGTCCAAGTACGAGTCTGACGGCGCAGCTACACGACGCGCCATTACCGGGAGCCTGAGTGCAGACAGCGCTTGTGTGTGTCGGTGGCCCCGGAGCTCCTTGGGGTCCCTGCTGCCCCGGATCCCCCTTATCTCCCTTTGCTCCTGTGTTTCCCTGAAGCCCTTGTAGCCCCTGGTCTCCCTTGTCCCCTTTAGGTCCGACCAATTCAGCTTTAGTCTGCGTCGATCCGTCGGGGAAGACCAATTCGCCGCTGGCGATGTGCAGACTTCCACCAACCTCCAATTGATTAGCTGAGGGCGCCGCACCAATGCCGATGTGACTAAATGTCGAGTCATTTATGCCTGAAATTGTCAGCGCGTTCGTGAACAGATTGTTCAATATTGTGCCGTCAATCTGATGAGGAGCAACCTTGTATGTGAGTGAGCCCCCGTAGGAGAATTCGAGGGCGGAATGGTTGACAAGGGTATTGTTAAACGTGTTGGCAACATAGTTTTCGTCAGCGGCTGATTTCGCCACGCCGAAACTGATGAACTGAGTACTGCTCTGGAGGGCTCCAATGCGCAGGCCCCAACCAGCATTGGTTAAGGTAACCCACTTATTCGACGGAAATGTAACTTCAAAGATCGCATTTGATTCTGGGTTGGTCGTATTGATTCCTACGCTAGCGCAATTATCCAGAATCAATTGGCTTAGCTGGAGTGGACAGTTCGAAGAAAGCATAGGAGTTGCCGTAGCAAGCGGCAATTTTGCAGCGGCAGTCATGCGCGGTTCATTGATGAACGGGTTTCGCGCGGCCAAAACAACCGTGCTGTACTGTGCGTTTGGGTTAGGTGGAGGACTGGTTGTGGCAACTGTTTGAGCGACTGCCGCCGTGGAACTGAGAATCAGCCAGATACTTGCAAAACGAAACTTAATCATTAGATCCTCCTCGCATGATTAAAAATCGACAAAACCTGCAAAAAAGCGCAGAACAGAATTCATCGAAGCAGAGCTAGCTCATTACC
>DATDGH010000589.1:0-3230 GCA_036522215.1 Candidatus Angelobacter sp.
AGTGCGGCAACCCGGCCAAGCACACGCAGCGCCTGATCGCCAATGAGGACCTGATCGTGGTAGGCGCTGAAGGCATGTACGAGGCACGCTGCCGCCGCTGCTTCGAACCCAATCTTGCGGCCCTCGAAACCCGGAAGAAAAAAGAAGCGGAACTCGCAACCGGCGTCGCTCGCTAGCTGTTGTGGCGCCGCCACTCCGTGTCTCCGCGGTGGATGTTGCTTGTAGTTTCGTTTTTGCTCTTGACTTCGCTAAGTACTAACTACTAAATACTAACCGACTCTAAATCCCATGAAATTCCGCAAACTCATTCCGCTTGCCGCCTTTCTATTCATTGCTTCGCTGTGCGTTTCCCAGGAAACTCCTATCACTATCCGCGCCGGCACTCTGCTGGATGGCAAAGGCCACGTCCGGCATAAGGTGGACATCGTGGTGCAGAACGGCAAGATCGTTCGCATTGAAGAGCCGCGCGCGCACGTCAAATACAACCTGGTTGAGCTGACCGTCCTCCCTGGATGGATTGACGTCCACGATCACATTACCTGGCACTTTGGCCCCAATGGCCGCGCTGAAGATAAGGACGAGACTCCGGCCGAGGCCGCGCTGGCTGCGGCCGGCAATGCCTGGACCACCCTGCTGGCCGGCTTCACCACCATTCAGAGCGTGGCTTCGCCGGAAGATAAAGACCTGCGTGCCGCCATCAATGCCGGTGAGATTCCGGGTCCGCGAGTTCTTACCGCGTTGCGTCCAATCAGCGATCCTCGTCTCACTCCTGATCAAATTCGCGACGCCATAAGAAAACTCAAGGCCGACGGCGCCGACCTGGTAAAAATCTTTGCTTCAAAGAGCATTCGCGATGGCGGCGGACAGACGCTGAGCGATGAGCAATTACAGGCCGCCTGCGGCGAAGCCAAAGCCCAGGGCCTGCGTACGCTGGTCCATGCCTACAAATCGGCCGTCCGCGCCTCCGCCCTGGCCGGATGCACTGAGGTGGAACACGGGACCTACGCGACCGACGAAGATCTGCGCGCCATGGCCGACCACGGCACATTCTTCGATCCCCAGGTCGGACTGGTCATTCACAATTACCTGGACAACAAGACCAAATTCCTGGGCCTTGGCAACTACACCGAGGAAGGTTTTGCCAAAATGCAGGAGGTGCTGCCGCTGAATGAGGAGATGTTCAAGCGCGCCCTGGCCACGAAGGGATTGAAGATTGTTTTTGGAACAGACGCCGTCGCCGGCGCTCATGGCCGCAACGCGGAAGAGTTCATCTACCGCGTGCAGGCAGGCCAGGACCCAATGGACGCCCTGGTTGCCGCCAACTCCCGGGCCGCCGAGTCTCTCAACATGCAGGACCAGATCGGATCGATCGCGCCGGGCATGCAGGCCGACATCATCGCCCTCGACGGCGATCCAACAAAGGACATCACTGCCGTGCGCAGGGTAGTCTTCGTGATGAAGGGGGGCAAGGTGTACAAGAACAGCAATTAGCGCGCTTCCAGAAACGGATCTTCTTTCGGGGCAGGGACCACGCCCAGTTGTTGCAGCAGCCCCAGTTGGTCCCAGCTGTTCCATCCCACCACCAGCTTGCCATTGGCCAGTTTGATCACGCATATTCCGGACACGCGAAATTTTTTTTCCGTTGCGGGAATGCCCAGGCCGTCACCTTTGTGCGTGCCTTCAATCAGGATTCGTACCGCCACCTCGTCGCGCTCAGCCAGCGTATCTTCGATTGTGATATGCAGATCAGGAAAGGCATTGCGCAGATTTTTGAAAAAGGTTTTGAATTCTGCCGGGCCGTGGACCTCGGTTCCGGCTTCGCCCAGCCCGAACGCCACGATATCTTTGCCCAGAAGCTCGTCGATCGTCCTTTCGCGCCCCTGGTTCCATACTTCTTCAAACCATCGATGTACCAGTGACTTGTTGTCTGCCATATGTTTCGCCCTCCATTGCCGAGTACTCTAGCATGGAAAGGACAGATCCTTGAATCACTCACTGAAGGTCGAAGGGTGTTCTTGTCTGAGATATTGCTGGTCTCCGCGTTCTCGGTCTCTGGTGGTGCTGTTTGCTTTCCCCATTTTCTTTTTTAATTTTGCTTTTCTCCTTGTCTCTGTAGCTCCGTGCCTCCAGCCGGCCCGCCGCGGCGGGTGGTGGGTGTTGCGTTGTTTTATGCTAATCTTTTATTGCTCTCTTCAAGCCGGGATGGCGGAACTGGCAGACGCAGCGGACTCAAAATCCGCCGAGGTTCACCCCTCGTGGGGGTTCAACTCCCCCTCCCGGCACCAACCCTTCCAGTTTATTTTTCAGGCGTTTAGCAGTATCTTTTTTCTCGCGTACTCATTACGTACTTCGACTACAGGCGCAAGCGAGCATTTCGCGAGTTTCATGCGTTTTGAGCAATTCGTGCGGCCTTACCTTCCCTCCGTGCCTTCTAGGGTTCTAATGCATGCCGCCCGGAGTTTCCATTCGGCAAGGATTTGGCCCCGGCTATACTTTAGCCGCCGAGACCCACGTGCGCTTTGGTATCGCATCATCGACCTTTTGGACTCAGGTTGGAGAATGCTACTCCGCCCATGGCAACAAGTCCTCCGACGAGACCGAGAGGGGTGGGATGTTCACCAAGGAGAAGCCAACCGATGAACGTCGCGACTCCTGGGACGAAATAAAGACACGCCGCCGTTCGCGCCACTGGCAGTCGCGCCACCGCAAAAGCCCAAGTGGAATATGCCACCACAGTTGGAAACACACCGAGGTAGACAGCGGACATGGTCGAGGCAAGAGGCGCCATGTGCGCTGCCTTCAGGGCTTGTGGGATGAGTGGAGCCAAACACGCCGTGCTGATCCAGACTGCCCAACTGGTAACGTTGAACGCGCCGTAGCGTTTCACAAGTGGTTTTTGCAAGATGAAATAGAGTGCCAACGCAACTGCAGCGGCCAGCAAAGTGATGACACCTGGCTCGAATCTCAGTTGTTGGTTTGTGCTGAAGGCTAGTAACGCAGTTCCGGCTAGACTCACAGCCAATCCAGTCCAGCCAAAGATTCCCAGTCTTTCACGAAGAAATAGAGAAGCGAATATCGCTGTAAACAATGGTACTGTGTACACGACAAAGCTAGCTATTCCTGCAGTCACGTGCATTTCGCCGTAGTTGACCAGTAGAGCGTAAATTGCAAAGCCTAAGACCCCGCAAAGAACCACACGAGGCCAATCACGCCGGTCAGGCACATGCACT
>DATDGH010000590.1:0-1781 GCA_036522215.1 Candidatus Angelobacter sp.
GCCGCGATTGGCCAGAACAATCCAGATAAAATCGGGAATGAAGGCGCCTGTCAGCAAAGCCCAGACAGGAGCTTGCGGAGCGCGGGTCTTGATGGCCAGGCTGGCTGCAAAGTGCGCGGCATACATCAGGAGGGTCTCCCCGGTTTGAAGTCATTGATCAGGGAGAGTAAGACAATCAGTATGACCAGCAAAAGAACCTGGACTAGAGCTTCCTTAAATGACATCCTGCCTCCTGAAAGGGCTTAATCACCTTGCAGTGCCGGTAGCTGATGGGCGAATGGCGGCCGCCGGATGGCTGCGGTGCAACTGGTATCCAGCCCTTCTGTAGTTCCCTTCTCTAAAAAAGGGCTGATGATGTTCCACACGCACTGCTCATCCATTTGATGGCCGTAGTAACGAATCTTCAGTTGCCGGCCGTTGGGCAGATACTTCATCGCCGCCTCGCCGTACCACGGTGGAGTCGATCCATCGGCCTCACCGGAAATCATCAATACCGGCGCCAGAGACTTGACTGGCTCGATGAAGGCGGCTTCAACTGCTCCTCTTGGCCACAGCTTGCAGGCTTCGCGATGAACTCGGACACGATAGTCGCCGACGAAGGTGTTCTGCGTTTCACGAGCCAGTTCCTGATCGGAGATGAACGGCACTCCTTCCGAGCAGGTAACGGTAAAGTACATGCCTCGAGCAATCTCGCCACCCACGTTCGAAATGATTGCCGCGGTTTCAAACGTCAGATAGTCGTTTTGGTAGAAGCGGTGAAGGATGAAAGGAACGTAGGCCGCGGAAGAGGTGGAGTAAAGCAGAAGGCGGATGCGCTCAACAAAATTGCCGCGGGCCAGCAGGATTCGCTGATTTTTCTGCGTGGATGGATGTTTGAATTCGACCTCGAGCGGTCCTTTATCAAAGCGGGCCAGCACCTGGCGGAATTCTTCCTGCAAATTGGGATAGGCAGCATGGCAGGCGGAATCAGCGGCACAATCCTCAAACAGGAGATCCAGGGCATGCTGTGCGGCGCGCGCAAAAAGCAGCGGCTGCTTGATGGCCGGAGTGGCAACGCCAGCCAGGAGCACGGCGCGAACATGATCCGGATGCTGCCGCATGTAAGCCTGGGCAGCGATGGTCCCGTAAGATGCCCCTGCCAGATTGATCTTGTTGTAGCCGAGCGCCGTGCGAACATCGTCCAGATCGTCCATAGCGATGGGCGTGGTGTACATCCGCAAGTCTGCTACCTTTTCCAGCTTTTGCCGGCAGGCACGGATTTTCTCCGGCGGCAAGAGTTCCCCAAAGAAACTCTGCAGGTCCTCCGGATCATCGCCCACGTCGCAATTTAAAGGATTGGATTGCCCTGTGCCTCGCTGGTCCACGAACACCAGGTCGTGGTGGTCTCTAACCTCCCGAAGGTAAGAGCTGCTGGCGTCGGCGGCAAGGTCGGAAGCTGCTCCTCCCGGGCCCCCCTGAAACACAAAAACCGGATCAGGCGCCGGCGCGGGACCTAGCGCGGGAAGAACCACAATGTGCAATTTGATCTTGCGCCCGGATTTTGCCGCACGATCTTCAAACACTTCAAACGTGCCGCAGCGGGCGGGACCGCTGACTCCAGATAGGTTACAGGTTTGCAAAGCGAGCGCCGAGGCAGGCTCGGATTTCACCTGACGGGAACGAGCAACACCAACCAGCATCCAGCTCAGGCCTGCCACCGCAGCCATCGCCACGCTCAGCTTTACTATCCGATTCATTCCTGGTCTCGTTTGCACGCCTTTATCTTAGACGTTTCAAGTCCC
>DATDGH010000591.1:0-3264 GCA_036522215.1 Candidatus Angelobacter sp.
ATTGCCGGGGGTCTTCAGTACGAACTGCCAGTTCCAAGTCCGTTCCGCCACCTTGATGAATTCTCTTTGGAACCTGTCTATTAGGTGGGCCGGCCAGTCCAGCAGTGGGAACAGGTATCCGTCGGAATCGCGAGCGCACCATCTACCTGTATTGTCTTGCTGGGTAAGGGGGATAACCTGGTTCTTGGAATCCGCGAAGTTCAGTTTGATTCGCAGTTGCAGTGTAAGCCAAGCGTTCTGGTTGGGATCGCTGCCGTTAGGCCTTTCCAGAATCGAGTCATACGTATCGTATGGAGATGACGCTTCGTCGGCCTTGACTACGGCTTTGAACATGGCTCCCTCCTCGGAATCAGAAGAAGAACGGAGAGTACATCTCGACTCTACAGAACGGCGGACAAACTATAACCCCACCGCGACAAGTCTGCGATGGAATAGTGCGGCGCTGACGGAATTCGTATCACGCATTGTCCAGTCCTATGAGGCTTTTCAAAAACTGGCGAACGTCCTCGCTCAGTTCCTAGCCGCGAGGCGGCGAAAAGAATACCGTCCTGGGCGCGAGGTTTGGGAGGCATTGAGGATGAGGAACAAGTCCCGGAGGACAATTGCAAATTCTGTGGCTTCAGTTTTCTTACTTTTTAGGCCGACTGCCTCGATCCTGAGGCGCGTGGTCGCGGAGCTAACGAAGAGTATCCAAGCCCCATCCCAAACGAGTTCTTGCAAAACTCCGCAATCGCCGACCTACTCGCCTTAGCCGCCGAATCAGCAAAGTATGCCGCTCCAGGCTCCAGAAGGCACGCCGAAGAGCGTCACGCAAACCACCACTTTGGGAAGAAGAACCCGGGCGACTCGTCACAACATGACCGGTGCAGACCAGGATTCACGCGGATGACGCGAGCAGCTATATTTGCGCGCCGTTCTTGCACGATGCAGCCATTTCCTAATGTTGACATCGGTCGTTAGCCATTCATCCTTCCAAAATAAAAGGCCAGCAGGCGCTGGCCTTGAACAGTCCTGGTTGCAACCGTCTATTTGCTGCAGGTTTCGCTAACCATTTTGAGATCCGTGACCTGCATATCGCCGTATTCCTCTTTTCCGGCCGCGTTCTCCATCTCGCCTTCTTTCTTCTCGTGCTCGGCCTTCTCCTTCTCCTTCTCCTTCTCCTTCTCCTTCTTCTGCTCGGCTTTTGATTCCCGGTGCCCAGAACCGCTCACAGTTACCTCATGACCAACGTGCTGGTCGAGCTTGACGCTGCTGCTGCGCAAGCCCCAAGTCTTGCCATCTTTTCCTGTGATGGTAAACTCGTCTGGCTCATCGCCTTTTTGCAGGCAACCCGTGACCGTCTTGGGATGGCTCATGGTTTTTTGTGCTGTCGGTTTCGAACTGTCTTGACTCGTGGTCTCTTGTGCAAGAGTGACCACGGACACCAAGAAAACGAACGCAAGCGAACCAAAAATCATTTTTTTCATGTTGAGCTCCTCAATCAGGAAATTACTCGGACCCACTTAACCTACTCGTCGGTTCGCCCCGAAGACGAGTGACGCCAGCTACAAAACAACCTCAAGCAGGACGAGTGTGCTCTTGGGCGACTCTTTGAGTCAAGGGGCCTTCCTGGGCGAAGGGATTCCAGGTACTTGATCCACTCATGTTCTGGGAGTAACATTTGCGCCGAAAATGACGGACGCTGTTCCCCACGATTCCGAGAGACGCCGGTATCCCAGATCAAGAGCTAAGATTCCGGTTGACTTGTTGTGTCCCGGGAAGGCACCGATGCGAAAAGCGACGGATGAGATTAGCGTTTGTGGCTGTTACATTGAAACAATGTTTACGTTGGAGGTGGGCACGAAACTCGATTTGATACTATCGCTCAAGGATGAGACGATCCGTCTTAAGGGTGTTGTCGCCACAAAATACCCGCAAGTGGGCAATGGAATTGACTTCATTGACATCAGTCCCCAAGATCGTTTGATATTGAGCAATTTCATCTCCGAATTTAAGTGACAAGGGGTTGCGGTGCCGAGGGTCATGGCCCATTGGCGATAAGTTGCGCGCTTACTTATCGTCCAATCACATTCGACAAACACCGCTAGTTTCGGTGCCCGAAATGTGTGCCGGAAAGAAGGAAGATTTATTAAGGGACTATAGTCCCTAATAGATTGAGGGTCCGAGGATTAATGATGCCGGTGTGGCAAAACCCATCGGCGCCGTCAAGACACGAGAGGCGAGAAATCTTGGGGAGGCCCTTGGTGCGGAGCTAACGCGACTACGCGTCGAGAAGCATTGGACCCAACAGCGTGTATCAGAGATATTGGGCTACGACGTGACTTACATTCGGCAGTTGGAGAGGGGCGGCAAGAGCCCTACCTTGCGCACCCTGTCCCATGTAGCCGAGATCTATTCTCTGCGTGTATCCATACTCATCGCCAGAGCGGAGAAGATTCTTGCGCAGCGCAACCGCGCACTGAAAAAGTGAGACCGACGCCGTGTTTCTGTCCGTTGTAGACTACCCGGGTACGCGGCTCTGTTCGACTCTCCTCTCACCTGCGATTATCAAATCTGATAATTTGACTGAAAACAACAGGGCCATAGCCGCCAGAAGTTCAATGGTCGTATTCGCGCCCATCTCGGTGCTTCGAACCCATTTCTCTGTATAGCCAGTTAAGTGTGCAACCTCCGCTTGTGACCATCCGCGTGACCGCCGGAGATCGGTAATCTCGGCACCGATTGCTTTAGCAAGCGTGCTCGCCTCACGTGTTTTGTCGGCACCAACTGGCTTGGCCACGTAAAACATCGTCAGCCCGTTGACACACAATAATTCAGGTACTATAGTCCCTGATTAGATTGATCGGCTATTTCATTCATTTCTTGGACGCGAGCATGATTTCTGATTGCCGATTGCTGGGGAGCGCGAATTGAGCTCATCGACGGCGCGCATCTACCCTCGCATGTTCACGAGCGAACTGTCCTCGCCCTGCTCAGAAGCGCCACCTTCAGACGACCCAAAGCGTCGTTACGCTCCCTGTGATGAATCGTTGATATCACTTGTCTGCAAAGGCGATAACCAGGCCCTCGCATTATTATTCCGCCGTTATGCTCGTGTTGTTCGTGGGGTGGCCTTGCGGATCCTCAATGACTCATCGGAAGCCGAGGACCTCCTTCAGGACATCTTTATACTGATTCATCGCCTCTGCCGAACCTTCGACAGCTCCAAAGGATCGGCCCAATTCTGGATCCTACAAATGACCTATCGCCGTGCCATTTCACGCC
>DATDGH010000592.1:0-5589 GCA_036522215.1 Candidatus Angelobacter sp.
AGTAGATCGCAATTCCAATTTGACCTTCTAGCAGAAAGCGATTGATAGATTCCGCACAATCCACCCGCAGCGGTTGTGCGACTTCATCAAGTCCGTCCAGCAAGAGAACCAAGTCAACGCTCTTGATCCAGTTGTGGGCGATGCTGATCATCACCCGATATTTCGAGTTGAGTTCTCTTACTACCCATTCTTCGAATTTTTTATCTCTGGCCTGCCATGACGACAAATTGAGAACCACTGGGACAGGCTTGGTCGTGTCTTGCTCGGCCCGAGTGATAAGGTCCCGTGCGAGTTCAAGCAGAGTGATGGTCTTCCCCGAACCAGGCTCGCCCAGAACTAGTAAGGCGTCCTGTACTTCCCGGAATATCTCAGCGACCTTTTTGCCTGGAGGGACCGGTTCCCTGTGGCAGTCTTGAGTATCAAGCGCCATGTTCCACGGGTGCTCGATCTCTGCAGGTTCTGTGTGTTTTCCTAGCTCGATTAGGGCTTCGCCATATACTGATTTCTTGAGCACCCCTTCAATCCAATCTGCTTTCACATTACTGAGGAGGATCAGTTGGTTCTTATCGCGGACCGGGGGGCGAGGGACGTTGTAGGCCTTCTTGTCTCGGCCCACGACGTCACCATAAATGGTAATGTTGTCGCCGATGATGCTTATGCCACCAGTTTGGTGGCCGAGTTTTTCGTCTTGCTCCATCGGAATCGTGACAAACGAGGACTTATTTGCCTTGGATCTCGTCTAAGACGAACTTGGTTACTGGGCCTGCGATTCCTGAAAGGATAGGCGTACCAAAGGCTTTTACCAGTGCGCTTACCGCACTTGGCACTAGGCCTACGATTCCTTTTACCAAGCCGGCAATGGTACCGTCGTCGGCTTTCTTGCCCTTGGTAGCTTCCTGTTTAAGCTGTTCTAGCTTTTGCGCGGCTTGAGAATGCTGAGCGACCGCTGCAGCCACGGGCTGAAGAGCCTGGTCGAGTTGGACGCGAGAAACCTCGCCGTAAGTGGTTTTGTCGTGGCCTACAACGTCGCCCTTGATATCGACGTTTTTGGCACTGATGTTCACTCCACCTTGCTGCCCTATCGGCCGTCTCTGGTTGCCACTCATTTGCGCACCTCACTCCCAAAATCATAGTCCCATTTGAGCGTCCTGTTTTACGGGCGTGGCCGCTTATTTGTGGAAAGACTAGCGGAGTCCAGGGAGTGCTCATTTTTACCGGATTGCCTGAAGGATGGGGCTTGGGATTCGCGGGGAGATGGGTCGGAAGTCTGGCGGTTTTAGGGGGGTGCGATAAGGAGGGCGCCTCCGAGTGAGATTTGTAATTGTTCGCAATCCGCGGTCAAACCAGAGATTTCAAACACCACGCTCGTGTGACCACGATGCTTGCACGGTCGTAACTTGTTCGGACGCTCATGACGGTTGGGGCCAGGAAATCATAAAGCGAAGATTCAATTCCGTTAATACTGACTGAACCTTTTCAAAGGAGCCATCCGGAATCTGAAACCTGCGCATTAGTTCGTCCGGCTGAGGACGATATGTCCCCATGGTTACGGTTGTCGAAGCCAAAGCTAATGCGCGGAGCAAATTGGCATCATTAGCAAATGGGCCGGCCCATCCGTCAATACGAAGTGCCTCAATGAGTGCGGTCTCATCAGGGCTTGAGCCTGTATGCAGGGAGATTCGTGCACAGAATTCATCCGCCCGACCGGACGCTTTCTGGCGTAGCGCATTCAACTGTGACTGAAAGTCATGGTCGAGCTTTTCGTTTGAGGTCTTGGTTAACGTTTCCTCTGCCGATTCTATTTTCGCTCGCCCCTTAAAGATGAGCGACATCTTTTCATGTTTCTCACGGTCAACAAGCATATCCCCACTAACCGGCACGATGGAGAGGGTAGTTTTACCCTTAGAGGCGACCAAAATCAGCCATGTATCCGGCAATGAAAATACCAGATCTACGCGTCCACTGAAATCGGCCTGTTTGCGGGCCCTGCTTGCCTTTACATGCCCGATGTTTATCCAGCCATCTTCAACTTTAAGAAATAGCCGGTCACCCATTACTCGCAGCTGCCCCTCATCTGAGGCGAGCCAAAACATATCTCGTCGCTGTAAAAGCGAATCATTCATGCCGCGCAGCGAAGAAGGTAGTTTCCAAGCCGTAACTTGCTCGAACAATCTTCCAAGGGACAGGACCGCCGCCGTCAGTTCCTCGCCGTAGGACATGGACAGGGGCATTTCTCCGTCTCGGGATTTTTCACATTCGCTGGCGTGTGTGAGATCGGAATATTCGTAAACTTCCGCTTCTGTCCAAAAGACCGTTCGAAGAAAATAAAGATCAGTCAAATGCGCGGGGGTCAAAATCTCTTCGAGACGCCTGACTGTTTTGAAGGAGATTTCGTCATAATCTACAAATGGCGCATCTATGGCCAGCTGCAGAAGGCCCGCGTCGTGGTATACCGCGAATCGCGCAGCTCTGATAAATGCGCCGACATCCCGCATACTGTCATGGAAGAGTGCGGCCCGGTTCCATAGTGCTCGTAGCGCCATGTAGCCGGGCAAGTATCCGCCCAGCACGCAATCAAATGGGTTTTTCAGCAGTTCTACCCGGCGGGAAACCCCCTCTGGAGAAAAAGCTTGCTCCATAAAAAGCGAAGAAAACGCCTCAGCTTTCTGCGCGTCTGGCACCGCGCGGCAGGCAAGCCATAGTGACCAATATTGTGGGCGACTTATACTTCGATTCCAAATGTAATCAATAATTCCATGCATTTCCTGAAGCAAAGCAAGGCCCTCAGCTATTGGGCGCAACACTGCATCAATGGCGTGGAATCTGGCAAGCGCATCAACCACTTCTTTCATGGGCGAGTGGCGATTACCCGTTTCGGAGACCACAAGCAACGTTCGCGCTCGCAATTGCTGAAGGGCAAGAGCTTGTCCCAGTGGAGTCAAGAAACACCAGTGGTGAACCCCCTCATGCAAGAGGGCAGGTAAGCAATCGCCAGACAGCTTTCCGCTGAAGATTCCCGGAAGATGTTTCTTCAGATCGAGTGGCTGAAGTCGGACAACATTCGTTATGGGGTCAGTAGTGCTCGGTCTTGGATGTAAAGGACCGAAGAGTTTACGCATGTCACCTTGCAGTTTTAGCGCGGCTTGTCAGTAATGCTGGCTGCGATCTGTGCAGCATTGAGACCAGTGAGTTGAGCCAGCTTCCCGATCGAAGCGGCATTCAATTGTTTTGATTTCCTTTCTTGTTGCGAGATTTGAATTTCCAATTCCGTTGAACTTCCATTGGCATCTGTGTGCTTGAATTTGCAAGAGACGGTATCAGAATGAACATCTGGCCCCGGCTTTAGCAGGAATGCAGCGATAACAGCAAGAATGCCTGGGCCGAACTCCACTAGCACGTTGATGAGCGAAGCATCTCCATAGACATGAGGGTTGGCTGGTTGCCTTTCGGGCTTTGCGCCGATGTTGGATAGATTGCGATACAGCTCAGATGCCATCTCAACTGGCAGATATTGGATTTCGATTGTCGGCAAAGTCATACGCTATTATTCTAGAGCGTTAGCGGGTTGGTACGCAGGTCCGCTTCTTCCATTTGATTATTGCCACAATGTCGCCCGCAGTCGCAACCGGCGCTGCCAAGCCAGGTGCACGCAGAGTGGTCGTTGCTTAGGGAATGACATAGCCTCTGTTAGTTTTTGCTATAAGTCTGTCGAACTTGAGAGGCGCTGACCAAGAATCGCCATCCTGAAACAGCACTTCGATAACAGCTATCATCGCATAGTTGTTCGAGCACACATACTGAGCGGATGTCCAGCTCTTGAAGGTTATCTTACTTTGGGACCCTTTGGGTGTCAGAGCAATCTCCCTGGGAAGGAATGCGTAGACGAGAGAGGGCGGTTCGTTAGCTTCCTTGACGCAGCCGAATCTGAATTTGGCAATCGCCTTGTTTGACTTGTTTTCGAGTGTGAAGCCGGGTCCTTTCTTCAGCGGTTTGATCCAGACAGGGCTGGCTCTGAAGTTCTTTACGTATGCGGTGTATTGGGGCTTGTCGCCCGCACTCGCCAGCA
Organism: Candidatus Angelobacter sp.; assembly: GCA_036522215.1. Classification (GTDB taxonomy): domain Bacteria; phylum Acidobacteriota; class Terriglobia; order Terriglobales; family Acidobacteriaceae; genus Angelobacter. Next base: position 4,067 of record DATDGH010000592.1, read on the forward strand.
CTCCGACAAATAAGAGCGCAAGCAGGATTGGTTTATTCATTGCGGGTCCTTCTTGTCGGGTTTCTGGGATTTATCGAGACCGAGTGCGTTATTCACGGCTTTGGTGGCCTTGTCAAGGGACATCGAAGGCTTTTCTCCTTCGACTTTATCACCGAAGTCGTTAGCATTTTTCTCTTCCTGTGGATCGGCCCCCTCACTCTTGGATTGCATACCGGCCACATCGTTATCAATATTAACGCCGTGAAAAAATTCGTGTCCATCGATGAAATCTTGATATCCGGCGCTCACTGAGCCAAAGAATTTGTCGCTGTCGAATTGGATCGTATCTTTGAAATTGTCCGCAGAAATCGGTTTACTCGGGTCAAGAGGTTCAACCTTGTTCTGACCTGGGGTCACTGTCTGTACCATTGATCCTGGCACCTGGGGAGGTTGCGGAATGTTGGTTTTCTCCAAATAGAAGGTATGTTTGCTCTGGCTGAGCTGGTCGAATTTTTGACGAAAAGATTGTTTTTGGTAGGAATGAGCAAGTGTACGAACCATTGCTGCTATGTCTTCAGCGGATTGATTAGGAGCCATCCGAACTTCTTTTCCATCAGGATCAAACATGCTGGTTGGGTTGTTTCGTGAGTACGAATACATGTTCCATTGCTGAGGATCGGCCATCCGTTGCTTGCTGATGACTTTCGGGTCAGGTGTAACAAAACGCCCTAAGGCAGGGCTGTAGTGGCGAGCACCAAAATTGTATAAGCCGGTCTCGGCGTCAAGCTCCTTGCCGTTCCATTTGAAATGGTTTGGATCGTTTGTGCCGCTGGTTGATTGAAACATCATGGGATGAATCGAAAAGGACGGCAGTTTAGGCGCGAGGAATCCGGGTTCAGGCTGACGGCCCCAGATATCCGGCCTGGATGCACTGGCGGTCATTACGTGAGGGTCAGGCGGATATGACATAGGCGGCTCAATGGGTGCTTGCTTGGGAGCGCCAGGATCAGATTTCTCAAGCTCGAATATTAATTTACCCCTGCCATCTACTTTGATGCCTCTGATGAGCAGGGGAGTTCCACCGGAGTGCAAGGGAACAAGGCGGTAGTGAACGATGCGCTGATTCAGTGCTTCCGGGTAGTCGAGGCGGATGCGTCCTTGTCTCCATGCGATGGAGGTATCTTCAGCATCTTCTCTTGTAAGAGGTTGAGTGACGATCTCCTTCCCATTTGACAACAGGAGATGAAGAACGAAATCGCGCCGATTGGTCTCGAAAAGCAAAAAGTCGCCTGGATGGATGAGGGGAGAGGAATCCAAGACCATCTTGTCGATCTGTTCGACGGTAAGTGTTAAGGGCGGTCGAGTGGGACCTATGGGGGATGTTTTTCAATGGCAGGCGCAGGACTGCAAAGATTTGCCATGACAAGTGGGTTATTGCTCACCGGGGCGCACAGGGATTGGGAATGAGCGATCGACGGCGCGAATAAAAAGAGAGAAGCAAAGAAGGCAAGGAATGAGCGGGGGGTTCTCATAAGGGGTCAGCC
>DATDGH010000593.1:0-3275 GCA_036522215.1 Candidatus Angelobacter sp.
GGTTTCATGGATGTGCTGATTGGCGTCGAGGAAGTAGAAGCTGTTGGCGTGCCCGCCGGGATTGGCCAAACCGGTCAGCGGCGTTCCGGATGCGGGCTGATGGTTGCTGGTATTTTGACCGATGGTGTTGGCAGTGACATCGTAGGCCTCTCAGCCTCCGGAACTGCCCTTGAACAGATGGATGATGTGCTGGTTGCTGCTGCTTAAGTAGAAGGTATGGGGCGTCCCGTCTGCTTCCTGAAAGCCCACCATGCTGGATCCTGCGGAAGGCAAGGGAATCGTCCCACCGGTAGTTAGTGCAGTCTGCAACCCGCCACTGATGGTTATGCTCGCTGTTGAACTGGTTCCCGTGGCGCCGGGCGATGCCGCCGCCATATTGATGGGCTGCAAACGCAAGTTGTAGGTGAAGGTGTTAGCGATTCCGGCGAAGGTGGTAGTCCATGCCTGATTGAAGCTGAGAATGGAGCCATCCGGCGCATAGGTAGCGCCAGAGCTCGCGCTGGGGCCGCCCGAGCCCGTGATGTAGTTGATGTTGTTGGCGAGGTCCACGGCTGAGACTGGGCGTCCCGCTGTATCCGGTGTGTAGGTGACCACGGCGCCGCTGGGATAGGTGAGCGTCTTTACCGACCCATCCAGATTGTAGGTATAGGCCAGATTCTTGCTCACCGCCGCCAGGCCCGCTCCAGGATTGATGGTGCGCTGCTCGCTGCTGATTCGTCCGAGCGCGTCGTAACCGTAGCTGCCGGAACCGGCCTGATCGCCAAGCCTGGTGAGACGGCCAATCCCGTTGGTGCCGGAGTCATACGAGTAGGTCACTACCGGAGAAGTCAAGGGACAACTTTGCGCCGAGTAGGCTTTGCCCGTGAGGCGATTCAGCGCATCGTAGCAAAAACTAATGGTCTGCGTGGCCGTGCCGGTCTGGTTGGGAGCGGTTGAGGTCTTTTGCAGAAGATTTCCATCAGCATCGTAGCTGTAAGTGATGGCGCCCGATTCGGGATTGGTGGCCGAGAGCAGGCGGGAGAGCGAGTCGTAGACGAAGAACCGTGGACGCCATGCTGGGGGGACGGTTGGATCCGTGCAGCTTTTGTCGGGGGAAGTATCCGAGCCCTTCTGGTGCACGCATTGCAGGTTACTCAAAGGGTCGTAGTGGTAGAGAGTGACGTAGGGGTTGCTCATGCTGCCGGATGAAGCTTGGGGTTCGTCGACCTCGATGAGCCTGCCAATTCCGTCCAGGCAACTCTTGCGGGATTTTCCCGCTTCATCCGTAGTTGTGGCACAAGTCCCGTTGGCGGAATTGGCAGAAGTCTGATCGTATTGGGCGGTGGCGATGCTGCCATCCTGTTTGGTGGTTTGCGTGAGACGTCCGAGAGCGTCATAGGTATTGGTAGTCAATCCGTAAATGGAATCGCTAGTGGTGCAGTAGGGATTTGATGTAGTTGACGGCCGGCCCAAAGCGTCATAAGTAAAGTCCTGATAAGTGTAGCCGGAGCCGCACTGGGCGGTAGGCACGCTCAATTTGTGCTGCTGGATTCGGCCCAGGCCGTCGAGGAGGCTGATGCGAGTGGTGTTCAGGCCGGTGCCTGCATTGATCAGGGTCGAGGAACTGGCCCACAGCGGAGTTCCTGTGCCGTGATCGTCACTGTAGTCGTAGGTAATGGAGCCGCCGTCCACGAAGCTAGTGGTCGTTGGGCGATTCATCCCATCATAGGTAAAAGTGGCGCCCGCGCGATTGGCCGTGATGTCGTTCTGGTCCTTCATCGCCTGCTTTAGACCGGTGCAGGGAAAATATGAAGTCTGCATCTTCTGGCCGAGCGGGTTGGTGACCTGGGTGACATAGGCTTGGGTGTTCACTCCGGAAGGAACGCAACTGGTATTGGCCCAGCTATCGCGATAGCTGAGGCTGGTAACATTGCCTTTGGCGTCGGTGGAGGAGCGCAGATTGCCCAGATCGTCGTAGGCGTGCGTGGTGCTCAGCCAGGCGCCATCGGTATTGCGCCAGTGAGAAACGGTGGTGGCGTTGCCGCGCAACAGATTTCCCGAACCGAAGTTGGTGTAGTCGTGATTGGGAGCGCCGGAGGCGCCGGTGAGCGCAGTTTCGTCGTAGCCGGTTTTGCTTTGAGCGACTTGATGGCCGTTGCCGTCGTATACCGTCGTTGAGGCCGGCCGGTCGGCGATATTGGCATTGAGGTAATTCGAGTTGGAGGCATGCAGATAGGTGTAGCTGGTGGTGTGCAGCAGAGATCCGGCAGCACCGCTGCCCCCAATCGTACTCACGCACATTGAGCGGATTGAGGCGGGTGGTGGTATAGGTGGACTGGTTGCAACCGTTGCAGGTAGCGGTGGGGGTTTCCCAGTCAGTTTCGGTTTTCTTGGTCAATCCGTTGGCCAAAATGGTGGTTTCGCGGATCACGCGAACATTGATCGGCGGTAAGTTCCCATACAGGCTGGAAGCCAGGGGATTGCTATCATAGAGATAGTCCTTGTTGATGGTTTGCAGAGGCGTACCGCTGGAACTGGAGCCCTGATAGTACCTGGCCTGGGTTTCATAGCTGGTGGAAACACCGCAGCAGCCAAAGGTGTAGATCTGCTGATTACCCAGCGGATCGGTCACCGTGGTTGTGCCGGAGGAAGGGCTGGACACAGTGCTTCCCGCGGGATAGCCGTTGTAATTCCAAGTAGCCGTGGTTCCATTGGTGGTTACCGCGCGCGAGGTGATGGTCTGGCGCACCGAGTACGTGGTAGTGGGAACGCAATTGGGATCGGACTTGAGGCACGCGCCGCCCGAGTAGGACCCGTCAAAGCGCATCACCGTATAGGTATAGGCAATGGATCCTCCAGTGGGCAGATCGAGCCGCTGCAGAGTGCCGTCGTTCGACCAGGTGAACTGGTAGTAGAGACCATCGGGGAGAGTAAGACGGCTGGGGACCTGCCAACTACTGCCGCCGTTGTAGTCGTAGCACGGATTAGACCCGCCGGTCAGGCTGGTGCGCAATGGGCAAAAATTAGTGGTGACGTTGATGCTGGTGTAGTCGAGACGAAAGGTTTGCGGATTTCCGTTGGAGTCGGTGATTGTCCAGAGCAGGGAGCCATTCGGCCCGGCGCTTTGGACAAGATTATTGCGGCCCAGCATGTCAGACGACGGCTCGGCTGAAGCCGTGTTGCCATTGGAGTCCTTCCAGGAGCCGTTCTCTACGTGGGTTCCATCCTTGAGGATGATCTGGCTTGCATTCATACCGTCGCTGGTGAGTTGAACCCAGGTTCCCGAACCATCGAGG
>DATDGH010000594.1:0-9507 GCA_036522215.1 Candidatus Angelobacter sp.
GTTTCTGGCGGAGTTTTCTCCGGAGTTGCGGACTTTGAGTTACGTCAATGCCGGACACAATGCGCCGCTGGTAAGACGTGCTTCGGGGACCATCGAACGCCTGGAGTGTGGAGGCTTGCCGTTGGGAGTCCAGGAGGATGCCGTCTACCAATCGGCAACAATTACGCTGCAAGGTGGTGACTGGCTGGCCATCTTTACTGATGGATTGGTCGAAGCGGCGAATGAACGCAATGAGGAGTATGGCGAAGAGCGTGTGATTGCCGGGCTCCAGGCGGGCGCCGGCGCTTCAGAGACAGCCACACAGCTCATCAGCCGGCTGATGGTAAATCTGGATGTGTTCGTTGGCAACAATCTGCCGCTGACTGATGATATAACGTGTATGGTGGTGAGAGTGAAGCAGTAGTTAGTAATTAGTATTTAGTAGTTAGCTAAAGCAACATCAACAACAAAGGCAAAAACAACGGCAACAGCAACACCTCACCACGGAGGCCCGGAGCCACTGAGGTACGGAGAAATGGGTTTGCTAACTGCTAAATACTAAGTACTAATTACTGCTCTTCAGATTGGATCTGTCCCGTAGATGGGATGCGGGTAGATGCCCTTGATGGTGACCGGGACGATTGCGCCTCCGCGACGGTTCTTCTTGAGAAAGGGATTGATGATCTTCAGGAAGAAAGATTTCGCCCCTGAAGTGGCCTGAGGAAGATTGGCTTTCATAAAAACATCTCCCTGCAAATCGATGCGATGGGTGATGAGACTGTAAGTCCCATGCAATTTAGCCACAGCTCCGGGAACCTGGAAAGATAGATCGGAAAAAGTTGCTATTCCCTGGCGTAAAACAACGTGGCCTTTGAGGTCGGTGAGGATTCTCTCTGGCGGATCGTCTTTTTCGCCTTCGGCGCGTTCGCTGAGTTGTTCCAGATTGGCCTGAGTCGCCGGATTGCTGAGATGGCCGGCATCAACTCCGAAGTCGCCATCCAATTGAATTTTCCGGGTGAATGGCGCCTTCTCCGGGGGCAAGACGGCCACTCCTTTAAAGTTGAACCTACCGGTCATGGGAGCGGCCGGGTCTTTGAGAAAAAGAAACAGAAAATCCTGAATTCGCCCATTGCGGACTACCAGATTCAGTGAAGTGACTTTTCCCTTTTGGTGGTCCTGCTGTTTGATATTGCCCGCCGCCTCCATGCTGCTCCGGCCCAGGCGCGCGTTTACCAATTCCAGTGAGACATTTCCGCCTTTGGTCTCTACCGTGGCCTGAAATTGTGCAACAAGGGGAATTTTGTGACCGGTATCTGTGACCTCGAAGTCGGGCGTTACGGTCTTGCCTCGCACGTCGAGCTGTTTGAGAGTTCCTTGAAAGCTTCCATTCGAAGAAAGAATCCCGGCGATTCCGTGAAAGACACCCAGATCAGCGTGCCGGAAGGAATAAGAACCGGCGATGGGCGTTTGTGCTGTGTTGTCCATTCTCCACGGCCCCAGATATCCGCTTGCCTGCACCTCGCCGGGTGGTGCCGGGTTGCGGAGCGTAATCTGAAATGTCCTGACACCATGGACGTCACGGCTGCTCAGTACCAGCCTGGAGATTGCGAACTGGAGCGGCAGTTTTTCCGTACCACGTAATATCTCCAGCAGCGAGTCCGTAGCAACGAATTTATCAACCACAACCGGGGAGTTGTTCAGCGGCTCTTTCCAGCCGGAAAAGTATCCGGCATTGGGTGAAATTAGATGTACGCCTTCCGCATGAAACACTGACACATGTTGGCTAAGCAGGCCGCGGAGGCTTGCCTGGATTGTCAATTTGTGAACGGTAACGGGTATGGAATTGGGCAAGCTGCCATAGCCAGTGAAAGTTACATCTTCGGCAACGCAGCCGGGAGGAAACCAAGTATGGTGGAATTTTCCGATCTCCACGCGGCCTCCCATCCTCTCTTCCAGATTGGCAATCACTTTGCTCCGCGTGAAAGGCCACTTTGCCGCCAAAACTGCGAAGCAAACCACGAGAACAGCGGCTACAAGGAGAAGCGAGAGCCGCCGCCAGCGGCGGCGTGGTTTGAGTGGCTTCCGCTCGTGGTCCGAGCGCAATGACTCTGTGCTGATATCAGGCGGATCTGCGACCACTCTGTGCATGGGAGAAGACTTGTGGAGTTAGATGCAATGGAGAAAGAAGGTTTTTCCGGCTGAAATACAAAAGCGGGAGCACAGGAGTGGTGCACCAAAAGCAGCAGTTAGCAATTAGCAATCGGCAAAACTTCACCGTTGATATCGCAGATGAAACTGAATTGCCGCTGACGGTTAAAAGGCCAAAAACATAAGAGCCAGAAGCCAGCAGCTGTGTCTCGGTTTTCTAACTACTAACTACTGACTGCTGATTTTTCCGTAGCCCGTGTCCAGTTGTTGTGCAGAATCTTCCAAAGTTCCAACCAGAATAAGCGCGTGATTGGCGCGACGCTCCAGTTCTCTGAGATCAGGCTCAACCATGTGCTTCCTGTCCTTTGCCAGGGATGTCGTAAGCAGCCCTGCAAGCTCAGTGAAGGATGGCAGTGCCTGAAACTCCACGGTAAGGAGCTCTTGCTGCTGGCCGTAAACTTCTGTGTATTTCTCAACTTCATCGTAAGCCATGTAGCCAATGGCGCCACTGCGGTTTGCTGTATTCCAACTCGTGGAAGAGAGAGAGCCGAATCTACCGCCAAAGGACAGTTCGCTCACTTTGAATGTGGGATCTGACTCCAGCTTCTGAACGGTAGAGACAATCTGGTGCAGTTGCGTTTCACTCTTGCGGAGATTCTCCATATCCGCAGCCAGGATTTTCTTGTTGCGCTGGACCTCCGCGGCCAAATTCTCCCGCGCTTCACGCAACAGCGACCGGTGGTGCTGCCATTCCAACAGCCCTTCAAGCGACAGGGCAATCAGGATTCCCAGGGTAATGATCAGCAGATGAACAAAGAACTCTCGCAATGTAAGTACTGGACCGTGAATGGGATGGATATCCATGGAGTCTTCCTTCTGGATAGAGGCTTCTTCCGCTGGAGTCTCTGTGTCAGGTACCGCATTGCCTGTCTCGCTGTTCTGCGGCTCCAAAGTGTTGTCAGGTTCCAGCATGGCGTACGAATGTGGGCGATAGCATTTTACTTGACTGTTGATTTCTGGAGGAATCCGCGCGCAATTTTTCGAGATGAGCCAGTGGACTGTAGAATCTGTGCGTTTTGATTTACCCTCAAGCGTTGTTCATCAGGCGTCATCCGGCAGCCAGTTACTTTACGCTGGCGTTCACAATTTCCTGGACAGGCGCCCTCGTGGTTGCCGCGCCCCACCTTCTTCGCCACGAGCCGTTGCCGAAGATGACAGGCATCCTGATGTTTCCAGCCATGCTTCTTGGGCCAAGCGTCACCGGAATTTTTCTGACACGGATAATAGACGGCAGTAGCGGCTTACGCAGCCTCTTCTCCAGAATGCTTGCAGCCCGGTTTGCCTTGCGCTGGTATGCTGCACTCCTGATTCCTCCGGTACTTGTGCCACTGGTTCTCCTCTGCCTGGAAAGATTTGTTTCTTCTGTTTACGCTCCCAGACATTTTTTCTTTGGAATAGCGTTCGCGATTCCGGCTGGGTTGCTGGAAGAAATCGGCTGGATGGGTTATGCCTTTCCCAAACTGCAGGCGGGAAACAATCGCCTGCTCGCCGGCATATTGCTGGGGCTGTTGTGGTCGCTATGGCACTTGCCGGTAATCGATTTTTTAGGCGCGGCCGCGCCGCACGGCGCTTATTGGCTTCCTTTTTTTCTTGCGTTTGCCCTCGCCATGACCGCTATGAGAGTGTTGATCGCGTGGATATATGCCAATACCGGAAGCGTACTGCTGGCGCAGGTTATGCATGTGAGTTCAACAGGATCGCTCATCATCTTCGGTCCTGCAGTGAATGCTGCACAAGAAGCATTGTGGTATGCGGTCTACGGAGTTGCTTTGTGGCTTGTAGTAGCCGTGGTTGGCTGCAGCGTGGGTAGGCAGTTAATGGGGAGAGTCCAGGAGCCGCCTTTATGAGGATCTTCATTGAGAACGAAGCTGGTTCCTTTGTAAAGCATCATTACAACGAGAAAACCCTGGAGCTGCTGGGAGGGTCGAAGGTTTCTCGCCCTTATCCTTTTCCTTACGGCTTCGTGCTCAATACGACCGCTGCCGATGGAGACAACGTGGATTGTTTTGTACTCACATCCCAGATTTTGCCTACCGGACAAATCGTCGAGTGTGAACCGCTGGGTTTGATGGAACAGATTGAGGACGGCGAGGAAGACCACAAAATTTTAGCTGTGCTTCAGGGTGAGCAGGCTGAGATTGATGAAAAAACCAGGAAGTTCCTGACCGAATTCGTTACTCAAGTCTTCGATCACCTTCCCGGCAAGAGCATCAGGGTTGGAGCCTTTCATTCCCGTGAAGCGGCGCTCGAGTATGTGCGAAGGAGCAGCAGATAGCACTCAGCGGGGTCGATGCGCGGGAGCTCAGCTATAAAGGCAGCTAACTGCTGCCTGGCATTTTGGTGGTGTTCGCAATCGGGCCATCGCCGTGATCGCGCGTGATCGCAAGGAAAACCCACTACCCGACACGGTAAGTGCCGCGTGATTCTATACAGCAAGACGGGCAAGATGGTCTACGAAGAACTCGTGGATGCGCTTTTTGATTTTTGCGTCGCGAGTCGGATATGCAGACAGATCTTTGCACTCATCAGAATTCCGGAATTTTTCCCAAATGGACTCGAACATGTGCTGGCCCAGCGCGCGATAGGCCTCGAACTGAGTCTCGTTAAAGAACTGATTCAGAGTTGTATCGTGGGGAAAGGCTGGATTGGAAAGGTGCTGGCTGAGCACATCCGCTTCCTCGTCGCCTGTGAGCGAGCTCTTGATGTAGAGAAGCACGCCTTGAGTCGGTTCGCCGCCCGGGTCCCGCGGAGGATAGGTGATCAGCCCGACGGCGGAATGGCTGCGGCTGAAATCGGGTTTGTTCAGCCTGAAGTCCCAGCCTGCAACGGGTGGTGCGCCTTCTGATTTTTTGTTATTGGATTCAGCCGCGGCCGATTGGCTGGGCTGGATGTCAAAAATATGTTTCATGGCGATCACCACGCCAAAATCGCGGCGGCATTTCTCGATTGCATTGCCCAGATCTTCAAAGCCATAGCTGGGATCGGCATCGGCATCGCAGGCTATGATGAACTTCACGCGCCGCCGCACCAGTTCATAGACCCCAAGATTCTCGAAGTGTCCACCGTCAGAAAGATAAACAAACTGGTCATCGTCTCCGATGGAGCCGGCCACTTCATACACTAGGTACTGAGGGCGAGGAGCGTATCTACGCCAACCCTTGTTGTGGCGCGGATTCCCGGTCCACCAGCCGACGCGGATATTGAAGAGCGCCAGCAGCGCGGCCACGGCGGGACTGGTGTGGTATCCCCAGTTGGGAGAGACTGCGGCGCCGGAGGCTGCTAAAGCCGTGCCTACCGAAGGGCCACCGCCATGACCTGTGTAGGCAGGCTCCCGCGGGTCTCCAGCCAGCGTGTACTTTCCTGTCCCGCGATAACCGTACTCGCAGCGATTGCGGTCGGCGCAAACGGAGTCGCTTTGCGGTGGTTCCACGTGGCTGGGTTTGGCGGCCACGTAATCCCAACCGCAATAAAGAGGCGAGTAAATGAAAGAGGCAGCCTTGCGTTTTTGCCAGGCCAGGTCTACTTCGCCGCTGGTGAGATTGAGCGCCGTTCCCCATAAAGGATAGGGCCCGTTGTATTCACCCGACCAATCGGGAGCGTGGTTTGTGGCGATTCTCTGGCTTTTCTGACAGAGGTCCTGCAAGGGAACATCGTCGTCCAGACCGAAGCCGGTAAACGGACTTGGGTTCCGTGTGGGGTTGGAAGCGCCCAGGAACGCGCGCACCAGGCGGTTGCGATAGAGGAGGTGCATGGAAAATTCATTTACGTCCAGACGCCATAGCAGCAAGGCGGTAATGACCACACACACCACGAATATCCGCCCAAGAGAGTTGAAGGCGGCATAGTTTTCGGTTGTTGGGTTTTTGCTGATAAGAGTCTTAGGGTCTGGCTTTGACTCGAGGCCGCAAAAAACTTTTATGTCCCAAGCGTCCTGCATGCCCCACCTGCCCTGGTTCTTAGGACTGTAGCTGGCGAAACAGGGCGCAGAATCGGTGTGATAAGACGCTGGGGAACAGCACTTGGCGTCAGCAGGGATTGTTTTCCATTCGCCTGAATCGAGATACTCGGAATCTGGTTGGGGCTCAACAGGCTTATCAGATGATGGTCTTGTATTGTGTTGATCGCCTTCTTCCTGGGTCGGAGGCGCTGGCTTATTCCAGGTGACAATGCCATGAACGCCCCATGACACCAGTAGAAGAACGCCAATGAGAAATACCGGAGGCGCTACTTTTACCAGTAGATCCAGAACGCTGGGTCCCTCAGGGTCACCAGTGCTGGGACTCTTAGCCGCCAGCAGGCCAGAGATCACTGTAAACAACCAGCCTCCGGGCACAATCCATTTCAGCCATTTTGCCCCGACTGCCCCAACTCCTCCGAAGAGCAAGTGCATGAAAAGTGGTCCCCAAAAAGCGATGATCATCACGACGGCAGCGATCAAGCCGAAGTAGAGGAAATAGCCTGCAAAGCGCCCCAACCATTCCCGTTTCGCATCGGGGAAGGAGTCGCCATAGATTCCGATGTACAAGTAAGACGAGAGTGCAAAAGCCAGCAGAATGGCAGGCAGGCCAAATGCGGCATAGTCACCGCCTACCTCTACTGAGGTCCCATGCGCCGAAATCAACCAACGGGCAAAGGCATACATCAACAGCGCGAAGAAGCCTCCCGCAAAAAATGAGGATGCAACTCCTGCGGCGCCTACGATGGGAATTCCAAAGAGCTGCGTGCGGACTGGCTCGAGCTCGGTCTTTGATTTAAAGATCCTGGCAACAATCAGTCCGATCAGGGAGCCAATCACGACCAGTACCGCTGAAGCCGCCAGCAGCAGCCAAATCCCGCATCGCACTACAGCAGTGGGCAGGAGGAGCCAAACGGCGGCAGCGGCAACCAAGGCTGAAAGTCGCGCGCACAGGCTGGCGCCCCGGGGCTCTTTGGGGTTTTCATTTCGCGCCAGGCATCCCAGGCACCGGCCAACGCAGACGCCGGCGAGAATTACGGCGGCAAACGCGACTATAACCAGCGTCAAAAAGATGGAGTCTGAGAGCATCCGGGCCCACAGGATGGAGGGCGCGAGCATCTGCTCCAGCGCGATCACGCCCGCAACCGCCGCCACCATGAGAGTCTGATTCAGCAGAAGATTGCGCAGGTAAATGGCGATTAAGGCCAGAGTGTCTCCGCTGAAGAGACCGGTTCTTGGCGTCAGGAAGGAGGCATACTGTCGCAGGTTCCTTAACGGTTGCGGCTCGAGAAAGCGGCGATAGCTGCTGGCCGGCAAATGCGATGGCCTAGGTAAAGGAGGCTGGCAGTTAGCAGCGAGCTGTTCCTGAACGGTATCAAATCCATTGCGCGAGATCCAGGCTGTGAGCCATCCCAGGATGTATCCACCGCCGGAGATGCCGGAGAGGTAATGCACAAAGCGCAAAAGATCGCTTTTGACACCCTTGGCAGGAGCACTCTGATTTTCCTTGCCGGTTGCATCTTTCTTGGGACATGGCTCCAACAAGTCGCATTTGGCCAGGGCCTGGATCAGGCCGAGATTGACGGCGGCACTGCGAATACCGCCACCGGAGAAAGCAACGCCGAGATAGTCCGGTAGGCGCTTCGAGTCATGGACTTCTTGAAGGTCGTCCAGCGCCTCGCGCTTTTGGCAGAGCCCCTCCACTTCGAGACGTTCGTCCTGCAAAACTGTCGCAAGATTTACGGCAGGATTACCCAATGGACTTGATGGCTTCCCACTTGCAGATGCCGGTGACGTTGGTGACGCAGTTGACGATGAGGTTGCCGGGATTTCAGGCGTCATGGGCATTTGTCGGCTTTTCCGCTCCCAACCCTTTGTCCTTTCAGGAACGGAAATGGTCAGTCGATCCCTTTTTTCTGGAGGTTGGTGGGGTACTTTAAAACTTCTTAGCCCTCAAGGCAACTGATTTTCCAAATCTTCTACCACAATAGATTCGCCTTTGGAGCGTGCCTGGCTTGCCTCCTTTGCCCCTCCCCGGTGATTGATCAAATGAACGCAAGACAAGGGTCGACGCCGAGACTTCACGGCAGACGGCCGTCAAATGCTTGTCGCGAGGGATTCTCAAGTCTTGAAAGCGAATGCGATGTGTCAACTGCCGCAAAGCTCTTTTCACTTGTATAATCGACTTTAACTTCACAGATTCTCAGCCCGGAGACCTGAAAAAAGAGTGGCGGCACAACAGCAATTTTCTCTGGTTTTGATCAAGCCTTCGCATTATGACGACGACGGCTATGTGATCCAATGGCTGCGTTCTGCTGTGCCTTCGAACTCGCTTGCGGTGGTTCATGGGCTGGTGCAGGACTGTCAGCAGCGCCGCGTGCTGGGCGATGACGTGGAGATCGTCATCAGTTCCATGGACGAAGACAACACGCGTATCCGCACCGGACGCATTGCGCGTCAGCTTGTCGGGGGGCGAGGCCTGGTCATCCTGGTGGGTGTGCAATCGAACCAGTTTCCCCGCGCCATGGATATTGCCCGACCTCTGCGTGCGGCCGGCGTCCAGGTTTGCATCGGCGGCTTTCATGTCTCCGGATGTCTTTCCATGCTGCCGGAGATTCCTGCGGAGATGAAGGAGGCCATGGACCTTGGCGTCTCGCTGTTCGCCGGAGAGGCGGAAGAAGGACGCCTGGACCAGGTGTTGCGGGATGCCTGGCAAGGTTCGCTCAAACCTCTCTACAACTATCTGGCTGACCTGCCATCACTGGAAGGGGCTCCGATGCCTATGCTTCCAGCGGAAACCATTCGGGGCACGCTGGGCAAATACACCAGCTTCGATGCCGGGCGTGGCTGCCCGTTTCAATGCTCGTTCTGCACCATCATCAATGTGCAAGGGAGAAAGTCGCGCCGGCGCACCGTGGACGAGATCGAGCAGATCGTCCGGCGCAATCTGGCCCAGGGTGTCGGTCGCTTCTTCATCACGGATGACAACTTTGCCCGCAACACCGAATGGGAAAAGATCTTCGATCGCCTGATCGCGATGCGCGAAAAAGAGAACCTGAACATCAAGTTCATGATTCAGGTGGATACCATGTGCCACCGCCTGCCGCACTTCATTGAGAAGGCCGGACGGGCGGGCGTTCGCCGCGTGTTTATCGGCATGGAGAGCATCAATCCTGAGAGCCTGATGGGCGCGCGAAAAAAGCAGAACAAGATTGCGGAATACCGCAAGATGCTGCTGGAATGGAAGCGCGCCGGAGCCATCGTATTTGCCGGCTATATCATCGGCTTCCCGCAGGACACGCCGGAATCTGTGATCCATGACATCCAGATCATCCAGCGCGAATTGCCCATCGATCTGCTGGAGC